>NZ_JAQYWT010000362.1:0-278038 GCF_036322545.1 Streptomyces sp. SP18BB07 | reverse complement strand
TGCTCTGAACGTCCGCATGCGGCCACCACCCGGTCCACCAACCCCGGCGGATACACCCAGGTCAGAAGACCAAGACCCGATAAGTCAGACGCACTCGCAGCCACCCCAACCACCCCCGGGACCCACTGCCAACCAGCCTACGCCCACGGCAAAAGCAACGGCATTGCGCCTAGAGGTTGTCCCGTATGAGGTGTGAGTTATCCGGCGAGGGAGAGGTTGTGGAGCCGGGCGATGCCCAGCATGGCCTGGTGAATGCCGTTGCCCTTGAGCCGGCAGTCCCGCAGGATCTTCCAGTTCTTCAACCGCGACAGGGCGTGTTCCACCCGGGCTCGCGCCCGTCGGTGGACGGCATTCTCCGCTTCCTGCTGCAGGCTGAGGTGCGTCTGACCTCGTCGTTTGCGGTGCGGGATGAGCAGGCCGGTGCCCTGGTATCCGCCGTCGGCGATGGTCGGTGCGCCGCGGCAGGCCCGGTCGACGCCGGACTCCGTGAAAGCCCGGCAGTCGTTGCGGCTGCCGGGCAGCGGCAGGCCGATCGCCACTACCAAGCGGCTGTTGGCATCGATCACGACCTGCACGTTCGTCGAGTACCGATAGTTCTTACTGGACGCGGCCACGCTGCGATCACGGGTGGGCACCAGAGTCCCGTCGACGATGTAGACGGTGTCTTTGCGCGGTCGGCGGGCCGGCGAGATGGCCAGCAAAGGCGCCAAGTGATCGAGGATGCGGTCGGCCGCAGACTTCGAGACCCCGAACAACGGGGCCATCTGCCGCAATGTCAGGTTCGTGCGCCAGTACGTAGCGACCAGCAACACCCGGTTCTCCAGCGGCAGCCGCCAGGGACGGCCGCGCTGAACGTCACCACCGCGACGCCGCACCAACGCGACCAGCCTGGTGAACTGCGACTCGGTCAGCCCGGAGAACGGCTCGATCCACTTCGGATCATCCGCTGAGATCACCCCACCCATGCCCAGCCAACGCACCAACCGCCCCACCGGTTACGGGACAACCTCTAGGTATGCGGATCGCTGGGTGCGTTTCCACAGCCTTCCCGGCTCGAAGCGCTACCCGGAGTCCGAGGACGAGTACGCGATCGTGCTGGACCGGTACAACACGATCCTCGACGAGTTGTTCGCCGACACGGACGTGTTCGTGGTGACCATGGATTGGTCGAACACACCGACCGGGCCCGCAGGTTACCCGACGCCACGACAGATGCTGCACCCTGACGGCATCCGCTGGTGGACCGAGTCGAAGCAGGACGACCCCGACCCGGATTTTCACACCCACACACGTCTGTACATCGACCGACGCCCGTGGGAACGCGGCTGCGTCGATGAGCTGTTGCGAGCGGTCGCGGACGATGCACTCGCCGAAGTCTTCCTCACCGACACGGAGCTTCGATGCATCCACCATCCCTACGACGGCGGCGCAGACGTCATCCTCGCCACGCCTGCGGAGCGCGACCGTGTGCGTGACCGACACACAAACTGGCTCTCCAGTCACCCAGCCTGCCTCTGAAACCCACGGCGGCTCCCCCTTCCCCGACCGACGCGCATGAGTCTGTCAACGCTTTTCGATGACTTTGTCAAGCCTCGTTCACAGACCCTTTCACCTGTCACCGACTCCTCTGCACAGCCCCCGACAACCCGCACGATGCTGCGTCCGACGTGCACCGTCGCAACGAGCGGCGGTCGAAAATCGCTGGCCTGCTGACCTGGCCGACTCCACGCTGTACGCCATGGAAGAACCGCACCGCAGGATCCGCGCGCTTCACACGGCATCGACGATCACCGTCTACCAGGCGTACTCCCCTCAAATCGGACTGCCCACCATCCGCGACGGCCGTTTTCCCGCCGCGTGGAAGCCTGACCGCATGACGTGGATCAAACCCAGTTTCATGTGGATGATGTACCGCTCCGGCTGGGGCATGAAGGAGAGTCAGGAGACCGTCCTGGCCTTCGAGATCACTCGCGAGGGCTTCGACTGGGCGCTGCGCCATGCCTGCCTGTCGCATTACGTCCGCGGACTGCATCCCGATCGCGACACCTGGCAGCGTGACCTCAAGCGCGCACCGGCCCGTGTCCAGTGGGATCCCGAACGCGACCTGCACCTGCGTCCCCTGCCGTACCGCTCGCTGCAACTGGGGCTCTCGGGTGAGGCATCGTCGCGTTACGCGGACGAGTGGATCGTGTCCATCAGCGACGTCACCCCGCTCGCCCACGAGATCCACGCACTCGTCAGGGACGGCGAACTGGACTCAGCTGCCCGACTGCTCCCCCAGGAACAGGAGTACCCCGCCAGTGCAGAACTCCTGGCCCACCTGCGTCCCTGACCGGCACTCCGGGCACAGCCGCCAGGATCACCCACGGGTCACATGGCAGCAAAGGTCTGTGAACGGTGCTTGATGATCCACGTCATCCGGTCCCGCTTCCACGCGGCCGGGAACCGGCCGTCCCGGGCCGCTGGGCCGCCAATCTCCGGGCGGTACGCCTGGTAGACGGTGACCGTGTCGGGGGTGTGGCGGGCACGGACGCGGAACCTGGGCTCGGTCGCTGAGGGGCGTTCACTTTCAGTCACGGGCACCAGGTTCGGTCACGGCGACGCCGCCGAGCCACCGAATATCCACGGCCGACGCGCGGCCGGTCACGGGCCCGACGGCTCTGCGGCCCCGGAAATATCCCCCATCCGCCCGCACGCCCCTTGGCGTGGCGCGTGTCCTGCCCCAAGACTGAGCCGATGACGCAGCGTGTGGAGCTCGCGACCGTGATGGACCGGCTCGCCGTCGACGGCCTGATCACCGAGTACGCGGTGGCGGTGGACGACGGCGACTGGGCGGCGTACCGGGACCTGTTCGCACCGCGGGGCCGCGCGGACTACCGCTCGGCCGGCGGTATCGAGGGCGATGCCGGGCAGGTCGCCGGGTGGCTGGCGCGGAGCATGGAGCTCTTCCCCATGCGCCAGCACCTCATCGTCAACCGCCGGGTGCGCTTCGAACTCCTGGAGCAGGACACCGGCGACACCGCCCGGGTCCAGGCGGACTACATCAACCCGATGCGCTTCGCCGGCCACGACGGGGGATCCACCGCCCCCGACTTCGTCTGCGGCGGCCGCTACGCCTTCGCCCTCGTCCGCACGCCGGACGGCTGGCGCCTGCGCGAGGTCGTGGTCCAGGAGAAATGGCGCCGGGCCCCCGAGGGCCTCACCCCCACCCAGCACCCCTCCCCAGCCTGACCGAACCACCCGTTCCGACCCCTCAGCCACGCCCCCGCTGTCACCACCCCCGCGCCCCGCGCACCACCCCGACGCCACGGCCACGCCCCCGCCGCCACCACCCACAGACCCGCGCCCCGCGTACCACCCCCACCCCCACCCCCGGCCCAGGCCCTCTGTCGGAGATCGTCCCCGGCGCGCACACTGGAAGGACTCACCGGTGGGGAGGGAGGCGCTGTATGCGGACGGCGGACTGGGTGGCCTCCCCATGGCGGCGGCGGACAGCGCACTGGTCGGCCACCCCATGGCGGCGGACGGAGGACTGGTCGGCCTCCCCCTGGCGGCGCCGAGCGGCCCTCGTCGTGGCCGGAGCCCTGCCCGTGCTCGCGTTCCCGGAGCCGGGCCTGTGGTGGTTCGCCTGCGCGGCGCTGGTGCCGTGGATGCTCGTGGTCCGCACGGCCCCGACCGGCCGCCGGGCGATGTACGACGGCTGGCTCGGCGGATGCGCGTTCATGCTGGCCATGCACCACTGGCTGCTGCCGAACCTCCATGTGTTCACCTTCGTCATCGCCGGCCTGCTGGGCGCGCTGTGGGCACCCTGGGCCTGGCTGGTGCGCCGTTTCCTGGCCGGGACGCCGTCGCCGGGCCGGGTCGCCGCCGCGCTGCTGGTGGTGCCGTCGGGCTGGCTGGTGATCGAACTCGTCCGCTCCTGGCAGGGCCTCGGCGGGCCGTGGGGCCTGCTGGGGTCCAGCCAGTGGCAGGTGGAGCCCGCGCTGCGGCTGGCCTCGGTCGGCGGGGTCTGGCTGATCAGCTTCCTGCTGGTGGCCGTCAACGTCGCGGTCACCGTGCTGGTCGCCGTGCGCCGGTCGCGGGCGCCGGCGCTCGCCGGTCTCGTCGCGACGGCCATCGCGACGTCGGCGGTGTGGCTGTGGGCGCCGCGCCCCGACATCCGGGGCGAGGTGCGGATCGCCGTCGTGCAGCCCGGGGTGACCGACGGCCCCGACAACCGGTTCGACCGTGAGGAGGCGCTCACCCGCCGGCTCGCCGGGCAGGACCTCGACCTGATCGTGTGGGGCGAGAGCAGCGTCGGTCACGACCTCGCCGACCGCCCCGACCTCTCCGACCGGATCGCCGCGCTGGCCCGCGAGACGGACACGAACATCCTGGTGAATGTGGACGCCCGCCGCTCCGACCGTCCCGGCATCTACAAGAGTTCGGTGCTGGTGGGTCCCGACGGCCCGACCGGCGACCGCTACGACAAGATGCGCCTGGTCCCCTTCGGCGAGTACATCCCGATGCGCTCGCTGCTCGGCTGGGCCACCTCCGTCGGCGAGGCCGCCGGTGAGGACCGCAGGCGCGGCACCGAGCAGGTCGTGTTCGACTCCGGGGAGGGGCTGCGGATCGGCCCCATGGTCTGCTTCGAGTCCGCGTTCCCCGACATGAGCCGTCATCTCGCCCGGGACGGCGCCGAGTTGCTGCTCGCGCAGTCGGCGACCTCGACGTTCCAGCAGAGCTGGGCCCCCGAGCAGCACGCCTCGCTGGCGGCGCTGCGGGCCGCCGAGACCGGCCGCCCGATGGCCCACGCGACGCTCACCGGTGTCTCGGTGGTCCACGGCCCGGACGGCGAGCGCGTCGGCCCCCGGCTCGGCACCGACGAGAGGACGACAGCGGTGTACGTCGTGCCGCTGGCGAGCGGCACGACGCCGTACGTCCGCTTCGGGGACTGGCCGGTGGACGCGGCGCTGCTGACGCTGCTCGCCTGGGGCGCCTTCGAGGGCGTACGGGCCGTACGGCTCAGGCGGCGGACCGGTCCTCCACCGCCCGGACCACCCGCTCGCACAGCTCATGGGTCGCCAGCGCGTCCCGCGCGCTGAGCACCCTGCCCGCGCGCACCGCGTCGAGGAAGGCGAGGACGGCCTGCTCGATGCCGCGCTGGCGGGCCACCGGCACCCAGTCGCCCCGCCGCCTCGTCGACGGCTGCCCCTTGTGGTCGATCACCTCGGCGAGGTTCACGACCTGTCGCTTGGTGTCCTGGCCGGAGACCTCCAGGATCTCCTCCGCCGAGCCACTGAGCCGGTTCATGACACCGAGCGCGGTGAATCCGGCTCCGGAGAGCTGGAGCACCACGTGGTGCAGCAGTCCGTCCTCGGTCCGGGCCCGTACGGTCACGTCCTCGATCTCGCCCGGCACCAGGAACCGCAGGGTGTCCACGACATGGATGAAGTCGTCCAGGACCATCGTGCGCGGCACCTCGGGCAGGCCGATGCGGTTCTTCTGCATGAGGATCAGCTCGCGCGGATGGTCGGCGCACTGCGTGTACCCGGGCGCGTACCGCCGGTTGAATCCCACGGCGAGCCCGACGCCGCGCTCCTCCGCGAGCCGTACGAGCCGTTCGGAGTCGGCGAGTTCGTACGCGAGCGGCTTGTCGACGTACGTCGGCACACCCGCCTCCAGCAGGCGTTCCACGATCTCGGGGTGGGCCACGGTGGGCGCGTGCACGAAGGCCGCGTCGAGGTCCTGGGCCAGCAGCGCGTCGAGGTCGGTGTGCCGCCGGCCGGGCGGGAGGTGGAGGCTGTCGGCGACGCGGGTGAGGGTGGCGGGCGTCCGCGTCTGCAGATGGAGTTCGAGCCCCGGTTGGGTGCCGAGCACCGGCAGATACGCCTTCCGCGCGATGTCGCCGAGCCCGATGCAGCCGACCTTCACAGGGGTCTCCCGTCCACGGTGTGCCGTCGAAATGCCTCGTCGGCAGCATACGGGGGCTGCGAGGATGGCCGGCATGACCGAACTGCGCACCGAACCCTCCGTCACCGCCGACGAACGGGCCATGTTGGAGGGCTGGCTCGACTACCACCGGGAGACGCTCGCGCTCAAGTGCGAGGGCCTGGACGACGCCCAGTTGCGGACCGCCTCGGTGCCGCCCTCCGAGCTCTCCCTCCTCGGTCTCGTCCGGCACATGGCGGAGGTCGAGCGCATCTGGTTCCGCAAGGTGCTCGTGGACGACGACCAGGGGCCGATCTACTTCAGCGAGGCGGACCCGGACGGGGAGTTCCATCCGACCGAGGCGGACACCTGGGAGGAGGCGTACGGGACCTGGCAGGCGGAGATCGCGGTCGCCCGCCGCAACGCCGGGGCCTTCGCCCTGGACGACGTCGCCAAGGCCGTGCACCGGCGGTCGGGCGAGGCACCGAGCCTGCGGTGGCTCTACACCCACATGATCGAGGAGTACGCGCGGCACAACGGTCACGCGGACCTGCTCCGGGAGCGGATCGACGGGGTCACCGGGTACTGACCGGCCCGAGCCCGACGAGAGGCGAGTCGCCCGCGCACGGCATCGGCGCCCCAGAGTGCGGCCCGTGGCGTCGTCGGGGTGCCGCGGGCGTCACCCATGTGGGGGCATCATCCGTCCGTCCTCTCCCCAAAGCCGCACGGACACAGCAGAGTTGCGCGCGTGCATCGACCGACCACCACCGCAACGCTCCTGGTCACCGTGGCCGTCTCGGCTCTCACCGGCTGCGTGACCGCGCATGACCCGCCCCCGTCGCAGGCGCCGCCCGTCCCGTCCCGGCCGTCCGAGCCCCGACCGGACGGCACCACGGAGACTCAGATCGTGGAGGCCCCGGCGCGCGAGGCCCTGAGACTGGTCGGCCCGCCGAGGGAACCCACTCCGAGCGCGCCCCGGAAGCCGGGGCCCGCCCCGTCCGCTCCGCCCGCCACCGGCGCCGCCCCGACCCCCGCCGCACCCCCACCACCCCGCGACGAGCGACCGGCGCCCCGCGAGCGGCACGACCCGCCGCCCGGTTCCCGCACCCACGTCGAGATCCCGCCCCTGCCCAAGTCCGTCCCGACGACCCCGCCGAAGAACGCCGACGTGTGCGCACTCGGCCACCGCTACGGCGGCTGGGGCAAGGACACCCCCCAGGCGGCCATCTGCAAGGACGTCTACGGCCGTTGACCCCCGGCGGACACGCGAACGGGCCCGCCCCAGCCGCACCCCCTAGGGCCGCTGTCGTGGCGGCCCCGGTGTCTCCCCTCCGGTGGGGCCCGTCTCGTCGAGCCGGGCCTCCAGGCGGGCCAGGGCGGTGCGGACGCCGTCGCCGTGGCCATCGTCCCCCAGCGTGGCCAGCGCTGCCCGGGCCAGCCGCAGATGGCTGCGGGCCGCGTCGTGGCGGCCCAGCCTGGCGTAGTCGGCGGCGAGGTTGAGGTGGAGCGCGGGGTAGAAGGCCCGCGCCGCGAGCTCATCTCGGTCCTTCGTCGGACGGCCGTCGGAGAGTTCGTCGGCCGCCGACAGCGCCCTGAGGTCCCAGGCCAGTTCGGTGTCGGGGTCGTCCTGGGTGTCGGCCATGTAGTGCGCCAGGGTGCAGCGGTGGAGCGGGGCACCGTCCTCCCCGATCTCCGCCCACAGCCGCAGCAGACGGTCCCGGGCCTCCTCGCGGTCACCCCCGTGGTGCAGCATGACCGCCTGCCCGATCCGGGTCATCACGGCGTCCGGCGCCATCCGCTCCTGTCGCTCCACCACCGCGTCCTCCGCACTCGTCGGCCCGTGACCCGCCTGTCCCTCCCGACGCTAGCGGCAGGCACGGGCGATCCCGGTCAGGCCGCTCCGTACGACCGCGGGGCCGCCCCGGCGGCCGTACGGCGAGCAGCCGGGCCCGTCAGCCGAGGTCGGGGATGGTCCAGTCGATCGCCTCGTGGCCCTGCCGGGCGACGGCCTCGTTGATCTGGGTGAACGGCTGGGAGCCGAAGAACTTCTTCGCCGACAGCGGCGAGGGGTGCGCGCCCTTCACCACCGCGTGGCGCTCCTCGTCGATCAGCGGGAGCTTCTTCTGCGCGTAGTTGCCCCACAGCACGAAGACGGCCGGATCGGGCCGGTCGGCGACCGCGCGGATCACGGCGTCGGTGAACTTCTCCCAGCCCTTGCCCTTGTGCGAGTTGGCCTCGCCCGCGCGGACCGTGAGGACCGCGTTGAGCAGCAGCACGCCCTGCTGGGCCCACGGCATGAGATAGCCGTTGTCCGGGATGGGGGTGCCCAGCTCGGCCTGCATCTCCTTGTAGATGTTCCGCAGCGAGGGCGGGGTCTTCACCCCGGGCCGCACGGAGAAGCACAGCCCGTGGCCCTGGCCCTCGCCGTGGTAGGGGTCCTGACCGAGGACGAGGACCTTCACGCTCTCGTACGGCGTGGCGTCGAGCGCGGCGAAGACCTGCTCACGGGGAGGGTAGACGGGACCCTTGGCGCGCTCCTCCTCGACGAACTCGGTGAGTTCCTTGAAGTAGGGCTGCTGCAGCTCGTCCCCCAGGACCCCGCGCCAGGACTCGGGCAGCATGGCGATGTCGGTCACGTCAACTTCCTCCGGTGTGCGCTCACTTCACGGCCACGGAACACGCGGCCATGGGCAGCCGCGCGAGGCGCGGCCGCCGTCAGAGCACAGAACCTACAGGCGCCCACTGACAACGGGGCCCGGCACCGGGAATTACCAGCTGGTCTTCCAGGACAGCTGCCACATGGTCATCATCGTCGCGGGGTCGATGACGTTCTCCAGGCCGGCGATCTCCTCGTTCGCGGCCGTGTACGCCTTGCCCTGCCACAGCGGGATCAGGCGGGCGTCGTCCACGAGGATCTGCTGGGCCTCCTCGAACTCCTCGGCGACGGCTCCGCGGTCGCTCTCGGCGCGCGACTCCGGGAGCAGCTTGTCCGTGATCTCGGGGGACTTGTACGGGGTGCCGAGCGCGTTCTGCTCGCCCACGAAGGGGGCGATGAAGTTGTCGGCGTCGTTGAAGTCGGGGTTCCAGCCACGTCCGAAGACCGGGTACTCGCCGTTCTGGTAGCCCTCGGAGTAGGTCTTCCAGGGGCGGCTCTTCAGCGTGACCTTGAAGAGTCCGGACGCCTCCAGCTGCCGCTTCAGCTCCTCGAAGGCCGGCTTGGTCTGGGAGCCGTACCGGTCCGTGGTGTACCAGAGCTCGAGAGGAACCGTTTCGGTGATGCCCGCCTCGGTGAGGATGGACTTCGCCTTGGTCGCGCTGGGGTTGCCGTAGTCGTCGAAGAAGCCCGTCGTGTGGCCCACCAGACCCCTGGGGATCATGGAGTACAGCGGCTCGACGGTGTCCTTGTAGATGTTGTGCGCGAGCGCCGGCCGGTCGAGGACCTGGGCGACCGCCTTGCGGACCGCGGGGTTCTTCGTCCAGGGGTCCTTGGGGTTGAACACCAGGTAACTGATCTCGGTGGTGGGGTTCTCCACGATCTGGAGCCCCTCCTCGTCGTGGTTGGCCTGAATGTCCACGATGTCCGAGGCGCCGAGACCCCGGTAGATCACCGAGATGTCCTTGTTCTTGAGGGCCTTGACCATCTCGTCGGACTGCTGGAAGTACTGGATGGTGACGGCGGAGTTCTTGAGGTCCGCGATGCCCTCGTAGTTGTCGTTGCGGACCAGCTCGGCCGTCTTGCCGTCCTCGTAGGAGGCGAGGTTGTAGGGCCCGGAGCCGACGATGCCCCCACCCTCGCGGAGCTTGTCCGCGGGGTACTCCTCGGGGTCCACGATCGACATCGCGGGCGTGGTGAGCACCAGGGGGAAGGTCGCGTCGGGCTGGCTGAGGTGGAAGACGACCTCGCGGTCGCCCTTCGTCTGCACCCGGGAGAGAGTGGTCAGCAGTCCGGCGGGGCCGCCGTTGACGTTGATCTTCTTGATGCGGTCGAACGAGTACTTGACGGCCTTGGCGTCCAGCGCGTGCCCGTTGGAGAACTTCAGGCCCTCGCGCAGCGTGCAGCTGTAGACCGTGCTGGAGCTGTCCGTGAACTCGCAGCTCTCGGCGGCGTCCGGCTCAGGCTCGGACCCGCCGGGCGAGTAGCCGAGCAGGGGCTGGAAGACGTTGCGCATCAGCTCCCAGGAGCTGTCCCAGGCCGCGGCCGGGTCCAGGGTGCTCGGCGTACTGGTCGTCCCCACGACGATGGGGTCCGCGTCGTCGGAGGCGTCCGAGGAGAACACACCGCACCCGGTCACCACGGATATGGACGCGATCACCGCGAGTGGCGGCAAGTATCGGTTCCGGTTGAACACGTGCATGCTCCTCGAAATGCCGTACCAAGAGTGGCCGAACGATACCGCAGGCCCCGGAGCCGATCCCGCCCGGCCGGTGGAGCCCTTGGTCAGTCCGCGTGTGACGGCGTTGTCGAGGTCCCGTGAGGGTGCGGACGGGCGCCGGAGATGTTCGGTGAATCGCGCACCGGCGCCCGTCCGTACTCTGTCAGCCCACCCCGGCGTTGAGGAAGATGCCGCCGTCGACCACGAGGGTCTGTCCGGTGATCCAGTCGGACTGCTCGGAGGTGAGGAACGCGGCGGCGCCACCGATGTCGGAGGGCACACCGAGCCGCCCGAGCGGGTAGGACGCGGCCGCCTCGGCCTCCCGGCCCTCGTAGAGGGCCTGGGCGAACTTGGTCTTCACCACGGCGGGCGCGATCGCGTTGGCCCGCACCTTGGGCGCGTACTCGTGCGCCAGCTGGACGGTCAGGTTGATCATGGCGGCCTTGCTGATGCCGTACGCGCCGATGAACGGCGACGCGGAGACACCGGCGACGGAGGCGATGTTGACGATGGCGCCGCCGTTGTCCTTCTGCCAGGCGTGCCAGGTCCTCTGGGCGAAGCCGAGCGCGGAGACGACATTGGTCTCGAACACCTTGCGGGCCACGTTCAGGTCGAGGTCGGCGATCGGTCCGAACACCGGGTTCGTGCCGGCGTTGTTGACCAGGTAGTCGACGCGGCCGAAGGCCTCCATCGTGCGCTCGACGGCGAGGGCCTGGTGGGCCTCGTCGTGGGCCTTGCCGGCGACGCCGATGACGCGGTCGGCGCCGAGCTGCTCGACGGCCTCCTTGAGCGCGTCCTCGTTGCGGCCGGTGATGCAGACCCGGTCGCCGCGTGCGACGAGGGCCTCGGCGATGCCGTAGCCGATGCCGCGGCTGGCGCCGGTGATGAGCGCGACCTTGCCCGAAAGTTCGGGGAGTTCCACCGAAGTCATGTTCTGGATCCCTTAGTTGAGCGGTCCGCCAGCGACGTACAGCACCTGACCGGAGACGAATCCGGCGTCCTCGCCCGTGAAGTAGGCGATGGCTCCGGCGATGTCCTCCGGGCGGCCCACGCGCTGCACGGGGATCTGGGTGGCCGCGGCGGCCTGGAAGTCCTCGAAGCCCATGCCGACGCGGGCGGCGGTGGCGGCGGTCATGTCGGTGACGATGAAGCCGGGGGCGACCGCGTTGGCGGTGACGCCGAACTTGCCGAGCTCGATGGCGAGGGTCTTGGTGAAGCCCTGCAGACCGGCCTTGGCGGCGGAGTAGTTGACCTGGCCCCGGTTGCCGAGCGCGGACGACGAGGACAGGTTCACGATCCGGCCGAACTTGGCCTCGACCATGTACTTCTGCACCGCCTTGGCCATCAGGAAGGCGCCGCGCAGGTGCACGCTCATGACCGTGTCCCAGTCGGTCGCGCTCATCTTGAACAGCAGGTTGTCGCGGAGCACGCCCGCGTTGTTCACCAGGATCGTCGGGGCGCCCAGCTCCTCGGCGATCCGGGTGACGGCGGCCTCGACCTGGGCCTCGTCGGAGACGTCGCAGCCGACCGCGAGCGCCCTGCCGCCCGCGGCGGTGATCTTCTCCACGGTGTCCTTGCAGGCGGCCTCGTCGAGGTCGATCACCGCGACGGCCCGCCCCTCGGCGGCCAGTCGTACGGCGGTCGCGGCGCCGATGCCGCGCGCGCCACCCGTGACCACGGCGACACGCTGCTCAGTGGTGGACATTGCTGGTTCTCCTCGCCCTTGGGATGCGGCTCCTGCGGCGCGCCCATCTGGTGAGCGACCGCTTAGTACCTTCAGCACACGTGACGCTAGAAGTCCTGGCACCCGGTGTCAACGTTCCACCAGGTGTGATCCCTGACGTCCGTCGGTCACTTCACCAGCAGGGCGAGCAGCCGCTCGGCCTCCGCCGCCGGATCCGCGGTGAGCCCAGTGTGCACGGGTCCCGCCTGGACGACCGTGGACCGGGGCGCGACGAGCCACCGGAACCGCCGTCCGGCGTCGTCGGAGGCGGCCTGCCCGGCGGCCTCTCCCCCGGCGCACACGCCCTCCACGGCGCGCAGCGCGGCGCGCACGCCCGCCACGTCCGCCCCGGGGTCGAGGGCGAGCAGCTTGGCCTCGTCGAGGTGGGTACGGGCCGCCACCAGGGCCCGGGAGCGGCTGTAGACGAGCACGCCCGCGTTGAAGCACTCGCCGCGCTCGACGCGGGGCACGATCCGCAGCAGCGCGTACTCGTAGACGTCCCGCCCCGTCGCGCCGGTCCCCAGGAAGCGGTCGCTCACTTGATCCCCTCGATACGTTCGTGGATGCCGACGGCGCGGGCGAGCAACGGCTGCGCGTACGCACGCCGCAGCGCGTCCGGCGTCTCGAAGCCGGGCTCGTCCGCCAGCCAGACGTCCGGGATCTCGGCGGTCACCTCGGCGAGCAGGTCCTCGGTCACCAGGGGCGCGAACTCGGCGGCGGCCGACGCGACATCGGGGCCGAAGCGGGCCAGGGCGTGGTCGGCGGCGTCGTACGGCTTGGCGGCGGAGGCGCGGGCGCCGGGCCAGTGGTGGTGCCAGATCATGGTGGCGCCGTGGTCGATGAGCCACAACTCGCCGTGCCACATCAGCAGGTTGGGGTTGCGCCAGGACCGGTCGACGTTGTTGATCAGCGCGTCGAACCAGACGATCCGCCCGGCCTCCTCGGGGCTCACCTCGAAGGCCAGCGGGTCGAAGCCGATCGCCCGCGTCAGGAAGTCCATGCCCAGGTTGGTGCCGCCGCTGGACTTGATCAGCTCCTGCACCTGTTCGTCGGGTTCGCCGAGGCCCAGGACGGGATCGAGGTCGACGGTCACGAGACCGGGCACGCGCAGTCCGAGCCGCCGCGCCAACTCCCCGCAGACCACCTCCGCGACCAGCGTCTTGCGCCCCTGACCCGCGCCGGTAAACTTCAGGACGTACGTCCCCCGGTCGTCCCCCTCGACGAGACCGGGCAGCGAGCCGCCCTCCCGCAGAGGGGTGATGTAGCGGGTCACGGCGACCTTTCTCAGCATTTCCTCAGGCCACCCACTTCATTCACCTTGCAATCCACGGTTGACGTCCGGGGTGTCGGAGAGCGTGAACCGTCCGCCATCAGACCTGGGGAGAATCTGGGGAGTTTCGGCCGTCATGCAGATCTCCCCGACTCTCCAGTAGTCCGTCAATGACCGTTCGGCCCTTGCGTCCGGCTTCCGGCATGAAGTGAGCATAGTAACCGAGGGTGATCGTCGGCGAAGAGTGGCCAAGCCACCGCGCCACGGTCACTACGGATTCTCCCGCCTCCAACATGATCGAGGCGTAGGTGTGCCTCAGCACGTGGAAGCCATCCTTCGGGGCCGCCGCCCACTGCCAGGGCTTCGCCCCTTCGGCGCGCGGCGGGATGACGCCGGCCTCGGCCAATGCGGGCTTCCAGGTGTAGGTGTTCCACGTGTTCACCGCGATGGCGTTACCGAAGCGGGTAGTGAGCAGCAGGGAGAACTTCTTCCCTTGCCCTCCCGGCTTCCCCCACGGAAGCTCGACCTCCACCGGCGGGAACGCCGCGACGTGGCGCTTCAACTCCTCGGCCACCGAGGAGGGCATGTCGACGGTTCGGGTCCTCTTTCCCTTCGGCAGGGCGAAGTACAGCCTTCCGTGGATCGCCTGAACTTGGCGTCGGACGTGGAGAACGCCTCGTGCGTAGTCGATGTCCGCCGGGCTCAATCCGAACACCTCGCCTTGCCGGAGCCCGCACCCCAGGCCCACTACGACGGCGATCCTGTTTCGCGGACTGATGAGATCGCGGACTCGAAGCGCGGTAGCCAACGGCCACGCATCGCGTCGTTCCTGGGGCGCCTTGGGCCACCGCACGGACTTCGCGTGCATGGGGTTCCGGGCAAGCCGCTTGTCGTCGACTGCTGCCCCCAGGATGGAGGAAAGCTCGGACAGAATGCCACGCTGGTAGTCCACCGACGAAACGGTTGACTCCAGCTTGGCTATGTAGGCGCGAAGGTCGGCCGCCGTGATGTTCCGCAGCGGGAGTTCACCCAGATGCGGAACAATGTGAAGGCGCGCTCGGCGTTCCTGGTTGTCCTGGGTCTTCGGCACACCGCCTCTACCCGGCGCCCAGTGCATCGCAATGTAGTCGGCCAGCGTGATTGATCCATCGCGCGGGTCCACAAACTCCCCGCGTTCCTCATCGGTAGCTGCCCGACGAAGCCACGCCTTGGCATCCTCCAAGGTGTCGAAGGAACGGTCCCGAACCCCGGAGATGCCGGCGACCTTGTACCGCTTCCCCTTGCCGTAACGGGCAGTTCGTTCCCTCTTCCCTGTGATCGGGTCCTTTTTCTTCTTGATCCAGCGGTCTTCGATGTAGCCGGCCAGGGCAGCCTCCTTGTCGAGGGGGAATTTCGCTGCACGATCTCTGGCGGCTCATGTATTGGCGGTACGGCTGACCCGTTGCTCCGGAATCGCAAGCACCGGGTTCAGGGCGCTGTTGGAACGGGAGTCGGCCTGTTCCTGCTCGCGGATCCAGGCGTAGAGGGCTTCCCTCCGGTACATAACGCGACCGCGAGGCCCCATACGGAAGCTCGGCGGTCCCTGCCGCCGGTGCCGCCAGACGTAGAGCGTGTGCGGTGAGAGACCGAGATATTCGGCGGCGTCCTTCACATTGAGGAACGCCGTACGTGCCGTGCCCGTGACAACGGGCACGGTTGTAAGGGCAGGTAGCAGTTCTGCAGGCATGGGAGGTTCTCTGTGGGATGGGGGAAGGAGCGGGCCCGGGTGTGGCCGAGAGCTGGATCTCGGCCACACCCTTCGCCCTTGCTGATGTGGCGAGAAATAAACTGGCGCTGCAAATCAGGGATGCCGCAGGCGGGGGCCGCTCATCACCTCCTGCGTCTTGCGGCACTAACGACTGCGTTCCGCAACAGCTCCACCGCCAAGCACAGCCGCTGCGAACGCCTTCGATGATCGTGACGATCGCCGGTTTGGCCAACCGGCGATCGTCGTCTATGTTCCGCCCTCACGAGAGGGTCCACCGCCGGTCTAATCGATGGCCGGCGCCAGTCGGCCAGCCGGTACGGCCCGAATGCAAGGGCCCACGGTTGCCATCCCATCGTCAGTGAGCCGGTCGTGGTTGCCTGCCACAACCCATTCGCGAGCGCCGCCAGGTCGAGCGACGTATCACGTTACGGCCTCCGGGGGCGTCGCAAGGTGTGTGAGAACCGATCGGTTTCAGCAGTAGTCGCGTTGCAGCCAATTCCTTGCCGAACAGCCCACAGCGCGACAGGTCGTAGTTCTTCAACTCCTGAGCTGTCCAGACGTTCCGGCGCGCCGAGGAGAAAGAAACGATGTCCGCGAAACGAGCGAACCGAATCGCGGGACTCGACGGGATTACCTCCTTGGACGCGGCCTACAGTCCCGGACCAGTCAATGCGGCTCGTCTGGACTGCCGTGCTGGCCGACCTCTATCCGGTCGGCCCGGAAGCCCGTACGGTTCACTGGCCTGCAATTTCCAGCTCGTTGTACGTTGGCATGATCCCAGCGGAGGTTCCAGTCCGTTCGGACTCTTTCTCGTCTGCCGTGAGCTGAGGGTCCGGATTCAGCTGGCTTCATTGAGTTCCGTAGCTACGTTTGCGCGAGGGCCAGGGGATGATTTTGGCGGTCAAAACTCCATCCCTCAGCAGCGGCCCGGCCTCCTCCCCCTCCGGAGGCCGGGCCGCTGCCATGCGCTGAAGGCCCAAGTCGGCTGTCACAACTCGGGCGGGACAACCGGGCAACGTTTTCGGACACGACCGTCAGTTCACGGTCATCGACCACGCACCGCGCGAGAGGGTGAGAGTGCCGTCCGGGTCGACCCGGGCCTGCGCCCCGTAGACCGGCAACGCGCCCTCGCGGTTGAGCCGGTGCCGTATCCGCTCCAGCGCGTCCCACAGGCGCCTCGGGCCGCTCTGATGCACTGTGGGCGAGTCGAGGAGCCCGGACGCTGTGGCGCGAGCCCATGACCCGTCCGGGTGGAGCAGCCATACCGTGCGGGTATCGCCGTCCTGGGCGTGCCGGTAGTCGATGCCGGGGAGGTTCAGCGCGAGCATCGACATGACGTCCCAGGCGTCCGGGGGGTACAACAGCGGGTACCGGCTGGTGGAGGTCGCTTCGCCCTCCCCCTTCATCGCTCCCCTCCAAACGTCGTCCGCCGGGTGCGCGTAGTCGGCGCCATGCCGGGTGGGCATGAATCCCGCCCGGTCCCACTCGATACGCCCGACGGCGCCGCCGTCCTCGGTCTTGTCCGCGGTGAGGATCAGGCCCGTGCCGGCGAGCGTCGTCACGAACCGCCCGCCCCTCCGGAGCGCCTGGAGCCAGGACACCGGCACACGCCGCACGGACACCGTGGCCACGATCCGGTCGTACTCGCCGGGCAGTGGCCCAGTGATGTCGCAAACCTCGACGCGCGGGCGCTCGCCCATCAAACTCAGCCGATCCTGGGCGATGTTCACCAGCCACTCGTCGACGTCGACGCTCGTGACGTGGTCGCCGCCTAGCCGGGCGCAGGCGAGAGCGGTCCCATAGCCGGTGCCTGTGGTGACCAGGATCTGATTGTCGTCGGCGATCATCGCGTGCCGGTACATCCGGACGACGAGGCTGGGCAGCGTCGAGGAGGACGTGGGCGTGCCGTCGCTGATGATACCGATGCCTTCGATGTTGGCGACGTCGGCGTGACAGGTGTCGACGCGGGTGACCAGTGTCGTGTCCGTGTAGACGTTCTTCAGCCAGGCGTCGGGGTTGCTCTGGCCGTCCCGCAGGATCCAGACGTCGCCGTCCGCTTCCCACCACCGAGGGACGTACGTGTGTCGCGGCACGGTGGCCACGGCGGAGTACCAGCGCGATTCCGGCCGTACGACCTCGCGTGCCAGGCGCTGGGCATGAGGTAGCCATTCCATCGCTTGCGGCCTTCCTTTCCTCAGTCGTACGCCGGGTCGCAGGCCTCGGTGTTCGCCGGGTCGCAGTCGTTGGAGTCGGCCGGCGTACAGTCCGACGACGCGGTCCGACGCGGGATGCTCGCCGCGGTGAACGCCCATCGCTGCCCGCCGAACACCTCAGCGAGTCCATCGGTCTTCGCGTTTCCCGTCTGGAGGAACCGGCCCAGCACGCACGGGGTCACCGTGCCGTCGGTCATGACCGCAGCCCGCCCGTCCGCGCAGCCACCGCACAAGTCGTCGACGCTCGGGATGTGGACCTCGCCCCGGCCGACGCTGCGAACGCGGTCCGTGTTCACCCTACGCACGCCGAGCCCAAGCAGCTCTTCGCGGGCCTCCGCGGTGCGCTGCCCTTCGAACACCTCGACGATGCCGACCTGCAAGGGGATGCCGCGCTCCAGGGCCTGGACGATGTTCGCGCGGGTCGCCGCGTGTGAGTCCCTCCGGGCGGTCACCCGCTCGTGCTCCTCCGCCACGTCGCTGTAGTACGAGGTGGCCAGGGACACCTTCGGGTGCTGGAACAGCTCCCAGTGCTCGTGCTTCACTCGGTACAGGTTGCTGTAGACCTGGACGCCGAGGCCTTCGGCCAGGGCGCGGTGCACGAGGGCCTCGAAGTCGGGGTGCATCGTCGGTTCACCGCCGATGAACTGCACCTTCTTGACCCCGATGGCGGCCGCCTCGCTGATGAGCCGCTTCCAGTCGTCGCCGGTCATCTCGCCGTGCCCCTCGGTGGGGCCAGCCTTGGCGTAGCACAGCGAGGGACAAGTGAGCTGGCAGCGCTGGGTGAGCTCCAACTCGAGGAATTCCGGAACCGTCGCTCGTGCGGGAGCCTCGGGCGCGATCGTCATTGCGTCTCCTTCGTAGGTAGAGACTTCCAGTGGGCCCGGCGCGAGGAGCGGGATGTGTGTCGTGAGAGATCACAGCGGGGGTCTCCCCCTCGCTCCAGGGTTCTTGCCTGCCCGATGGCCGGGGCCGGACGGCACCCGGGCACCGGGCAGAGTCTTCGGCCCGGCTGGGTCAGCCTCCTGCCGACGGGCGGGCTGCTGCGCCTCTCCTCCGTGGAGTCCACAGCTGAGCAGTGCCGGCGACCTCCGCGACGGCGAGGGTCCCGGACAACAGGCGCGATATGGCGGCCGTGGCCATCCAGTTGGCCAGAACGGTGAGGTCGAACGCCAGGTGTCTGATCACGAGGGGAGCTACGCCCCCGTACCGCCGGACCACGACGGGCAAATGGCTCGGCGCCATCACGCGCTCGCCGCCTCTCGCACGGTCGAGCCGGCTTGCAGCTCGTCCAGGTCCACGACTGTTACGTCCGTAAGGGTGGCGGCCAATTGACTGCCTACCATCCACCTCATACGCCAGTCGCCGTTGAACACCACCGTCTTGTTCGCGGCCAGGACAGGCAGAGGCCCCGTCCCGCGCTTGTAGAGACTGCCGTACACGCCATCGACGACGGCCGTTTTGGCACGGACGGCCACGACGTTGTCGCGCAGGTGCGGGCACAGGCGCGCGGCTACAGAGGCGTGCGCGCGGCACAGCGGCGGATGCGTCGTGACCTCGCGCTCAGGCCAACCCTCCACGCCCCGGTAGTCCTCCAGCAGCCAGAGCCGGCCCTGCTCGTTCACGTCCGAAGGGCGGTTGCACACCTGGCACAGGAACAGCCGCATCGCGCGCTTCTGCCGGGGAGCGTGCACGACATCGAACAGGGCCTCCCCCACGCCCCGCCGCAACGCCCACCGCTTCCACAGTGCCCCGGCCTTGTCACGGCCCTGGGCGTTTCCGTTCGCGCCGATCGCG
Source organism: Streptomyces sp. SP18BB07 (assembly GCF_036322545.1). Taxonomy (NCBI): domain Bacteria; kingdom Bacillati; phylum Actinomycetota; class Actinomycetes; order Kitasatosporales; family Streptomycetaceae; genus Streptomyces; species Streptomyces sp. SP18BB07. Next base: position 259,008 of record NZ_JAQYWT010000362.1, on the reverse strand, counting down.
TCCTCGAAGGCGATGCCGTCGGATGCCTGCACGATGTGCGGCTGCGGCAGGCGCTCGCCGGTCCACGCGGCGATCTCAGGGACGGGGAGGCCTTTGTACGTGAGTTGTTCGGGCATGTCTCTCTCGCGGTGACCGGGTTGTGGGAGTGGAAGGGCTGGCTGAGTGCGCCGAGGGGGAGGGCGTGTCACGAGAGGGCATCTCCCATCAGGTCGATGAGCGTGAGCACGGCCAGGGCGAAGCGGCGGAGGTGGCCGTCGGCGTACTCCGGGCGGGGATGCTCGGCGCTCAGGATGACCAGGCGCGTGATTTCGTCGACGGGGTACGGCGTCACGAGGTGCGGCACGTACTGGACCAGCTTCGCGGTCGCTTCCTCGAACCGCCGTGCGATGGCGGCGGCTTGGCGGGGGGTGGGGTGCGCGTGCTCGCCGAGCACGGCCTCCAAGTCCTCGAACATCTGCTGATCGACGAACTCGCGGGCCAAGGAGCGGAGGAGCGCGGCCCGGGCTGCTGCGAGGGTCTCGTGATCATTGCGCCACCGAAGGTTGGGGAGCGAGGCGACGATGTCAGCGTCGGCGGTTGCTGCGACCATCGGAAACCTCTGGGGGGATGAGGAGTTCGGGCATGTGTCTCTCGCAGTGGCAGGGGGCGTCGGCCGCGCGCCCTGGGGAGGACCACACGCGGCCGACGCCGGTCTATGGGGTGGCGGCGAGCGCGCCGTTCACCGCTCCCTCACGGGGAGTTGTCCGGCGTGATCGGCTCCGGATTGGCGAGCCTGCTCAAGGGGGTCGTCCACTCTCTGCCCCCGCCCTCCGGCAGCAGCCAGGCCACGGGCGTTGGCTCCTCGCCGTCCGGGGCAACGGCTCGCAGACGTCCCCGGCGGCCGGTCGCGGTGTCCTCGACGGTCCGGCCGAGCCAGGGGTGATCACGATGCTGGAGGTCGGTGGTCTTCACCTGCTCTCACCGCCGCTCGTCCGCAACGGCTCCCAGGAGTAGCGCACCTGTACGCCGTGGTCCTGGAGCCACTGGACCTCGCGGTGCCGCAGGTCGTGTGCGGCGTCGGGGGCGATGGCCGAGGGCCACCGGACGATCACCACTGCGACCGCGGCGGTCTCCGCCAGCTCCCGCACGCGCATCCAGCCCTCGCGGCACTGAGGGTCGGGCTCCCCGAACGGGTCGCTGATGACCTCCGCGACCCGCAGGCCGCGCGCCTCCGCCAGGGCGCGGCCCTCCTCTTCCGCTCTCTTGGCGGCCAGGCCGGGGGCGTACGTTCCCGGCTCGGCGCACACGTACAGAACTGCGGCTTTCGTGTCCGGGCCGGCGGGTGCGGTCCTCTGTTTCGGGGTTTGGATCATGGTGGGCCTCTTCGTCGTCTCGGTGCCCGCTCGTTCCCCTTGTGGGAGTGGGAAGTTGAGCGGGGCCGTACACAACAGCTAACCCATCGTCACCATGCGTCGTGTATGACGAAGTTGGCCGAGCTACGGCTGCCCTGACTGACGAATTGACTCGCCCTTTACCCTGGGGGCTGGTCCCGACCTTCTACCGTGAAGGCATGGCGGAGACCCGAAACGACCCCTTGGCCGCCTGGCTCAAGGCTCACGAGATGTCGGCCGCAGAACTGGCAGACGCCGTCAATGAGGCCATTCTCAAGCTCACCAGCAAACCCGGAGCCACGTCGGAACGCACCGTGTGGCGGTGGCTGTCCGGCGAGAACCGATGGCCGCAGACGCTCCAGCGCACCGCACTGGAGATCGTCACCGGCGTCACCATCACAGGCCTGGGGTTCGTGCCTCGGAGGAAAGACAAGACCGTCTCACCGCCCCCAGCAGCTCACCCGGAGGACCCTTCAGTGCACCGCCGCCGTTTCGTCGGGGCGGCCACCGGCACCGCCGCCGGCGTCGCCATACCCTTCGCCAGTGCAGGCTCCCGCCGGTCCCGCGTCGGCACCTCCGACGTGATCCGGCTCCGGGACAACGTGGAGAACCTCGTCGAACTGGACGCGGTACGCGGCGGACACACCGCCCTCGAACGGGCCGCTCTGGCGGGAGCTTCCGAAGCCCTCGGGCTCCAGAAGCAGTCCACAACGCAGCGCGTGCAGCGACGCCTCTTCGCCCTCGCCTCAGACTTCACCGCAACCGCCGCATGGTCCATGATCGACGCCGGGCAGCTCGACAACGCCGGCCGCCACCTCGACCGCGCGCTCACCCTCGCCGGCATGGCCCAGGACCCGGACATGACCATGCAGGTGTGGAACCTTCGGGCCATGCTCGCCCGGCAGCGCGGTGACTACGCCGAAGCGGTCGGTGCCGCGCAGGCCGCACAGGCGACGACCGCCGTCCGCCGCAGCCCCATGCACGCCTCCCTCGCCCATGCCCGGGCCTCTATCGGTCTCGCGCACGCCAAGGAGCACCGCGCGGCCCTGCGCTCCCTCGGCCGAGCCGAGGACGCCATGGCCAAGGCCGACCTGTCGGCCCCGCTGCCCACCTGGATGTCCTTCTACGGACCCGCAGAGCTGCACTCGATCACTGCCATCGTGCACAACGTCGTGGGCCGCTCCGCCGAAGCCGAGGCCGCCTCCCACCGGGCACTGTCCGCCCTGCCCAAGGCCTACCGCCGCAACCGCGCAAACGCCACCGTCCACCTCGCCGTAGCCCAGCTCCGACAAGGCGACGTCGAGCAAGCCGTCACCACCGGCGGCCAGGTATTCGACATCATGGCGGGTGCCCCCATCCCTGGCCGGATGCGTCAGGCCCTCGGGGACTTCCAGCGCGACCTGATCACCCTCGCCCCCTCCGCGCACCTCGCGCACGAGTGGATCGACCGCTACCGGACCGAATGGAGCACCCCTTGACCACGTCCACCGTCGAACTCCGCCGCTACGGGCACGACGACCTACCGCACATCAGGCAGACCCTGCTCGATGTGCACGCGGACGCGTACGCGGACGAGATGGAAGACGAGTTCAACCAGCGGTTCCCCTGGTTCGTCGACCACTGGGGCGGGCACCCCGGCTTCGCGTGCGTCATCGGGTACGACGCCGCCGAACCCGTCGGCTTCGCCTACGGCGCCCCGGCCACCCCCGACCGCGAGTGGTGGCGCGAGCACCTGGACACGCCGCCAGCAGACGCCTCCACGTTCTCCGTTTCCGAGCTGATGGTGCGCCCGAAGTGGCGGAAGACCGGCACGGCCGAGCAGCTCCACGCGGCCCTGCTCGAGGGCCGACCGGAAGCCCTGGCTGTCCTCCTCGTCGACCCCGACCACCCCAAGGTGCAAGCTCTCTACGAGGCATGGGCCTATCGGAAGATCGGCAACCGCCAGCCCTTCCCAGACTCCCCGAACTTTGCCGTCATGCTCCGCGAACTGCGCCCCGCCTGAGATTCCCCCGAGCACTACAACGGCCCGCTCCCCAGCCGGGGCGGGCCGTAGCCGTACCGGCGCTTCCGGCGTCGGGCTGAGTCGGCTCGCTTTCCTTCGATCATGCTGGAGGTCATGCGGTCCTCTTCGGGCGGAGACTGGCCGGCCGGAGCTGCCTCACCGAGCAACGCCTGCCCGAGGTCCCGGGGCATTGTTCCAGCGGTATCAAGAGACTCCTCGCCTCAGCCTTCCAGCCACCCCTCGCTCCTGGCCCCAGCTGCCCGCTCCTCATTCCGTGTGCACGGTGATGGTTGCCAGGTGCTCCGCCATGGCGAGCACCGTGCGGTCGGCGTACGGTGCCCCGATGATCTGGACGGCGATGGGCATCCCGTGGTCGTCCATGCCGACGGGAGCGATGGCGGCGGGCAAGCCCACGTGGCTGATGAGGTTGGTCCAGCCGGTCTGGTCGAAGAAGTTGCGCTCGTTCCCGTTGACGTAGAGGGTGCGGCTGCCATTGGGGATCGCGGGGGTGGGGGCGGCCGGGGTGAGGAGTACGTCGTGGTGTTCGAAGAACGTCGTCCACTCGGCGCGTTGGCGAGCGCGTTCTTCGTTCGCGGTCAGCCAGGTGCGGTGGGCTTGGGTGCGGTGGCGCAGAAAGGTGGCTCGGGGGGAGGTGTCGTCGTCGGGTAGTTGCTGTGCGCTGGTCTGGTCCGCCGTGAATGCGGCGTCGGTGCCGACGAGGGCGGCGTTGGCGTAAAGGAGTTGTTCGAAGAGCCTCGATGATGCAGTGAAACTGACGGGGCCGGCGGTGCGGGTGATGTGCGCCCCGGTGGCGGTCAGTCGACGGGTGAGTTGTTCGAGGGTTTCTGCGGTGGCGTCGTCGACGGGGCAGTCGGGGTCGTCGGGCCAGACGGCGATGCGAAAGTCGTTCAGGTCTTGGGTTGGCTCGGGCAGGTTCAGGCTCCAGGGTGTGCGCTCGTCCGAGACCGGCGTGGTGAGGGCGGTGAGCATGAGGGCCAGGTCGCGCGGGTGGCGGGCCAGGGGTCCGGGGGTGAGCATGTCGCTCGTTGTCAGCCAGCCGGGTGGGCGGGGGATGTGCCCTCGGGCGGGGACGAGTCCTTGTGTGGGGCGCAGGGCATAGGTGCCGCAGTAGTGCGCCGGCAGACGCAGCGAGCCGGCGAGGTCGCTGCCGAGTTCTAGGGGGGTCAGTGCGGCGGCGACGGCTGCCGCGGCCCCGCCGGAGGAGCCACCTGGGGTGCGGGTGGGATCGTGCGGGTTGCGTGTGGTGCCGAAGAGGCTGTTGTCGGTGTGGAGGTCCTGGCAGTGGGCGGGGACGTTGGTCTTGCCCATGATCACGGCGCCTGCGTGGCGGAGTCGGGCGACCGCGTCGGCGTCGTGCGTGGGAGTGTGGTGGCGCAGTTCTTCGGCCCCGCACGTGGTGCGCAGTCCGGCGGTTTCGAAGGAGTCCTTGATGGTGAGCGGGAGTCCGTCGATGTGGCCCGTGGACTGGCCCCGTGCGCGCCGGTCGTCCGAGGCATCGGCTGCCTGGCGGGCCGCTTCGATGTCCAGGGTGACGACGGCGTTGATGGTGCTGGCCTGAATCCGCTGGTGGTGGAGCTCCAGCAGTTCGCGGCTGGAGATGAGGCGCCGGTTCAGAGCCGCGAGCTGGGCGTGGGCCGGGAGGGCCGTGTAGTCGGTGGTCACCGGATGATGTCCTTGGGGGCGGACCCGTCACGCCGGGCGTAGTGCCGGGCGACGGCGGTCAGGACGGTGAGGTCCTCGATGGGGTGGGAAGACTTCATGTTCTGGTCGGCGAAGTCAGTCAACCGAGCCGGTTGCGTGCCTTGGGTATGGGCGGTCAAGGCGGCGCGGATCTGGTCAGCACTTATCGCCGCGTGGAGTTCGTCTCCTGTGAGCCCGGCAGCCCGGCGTCGTTGTTCGCTGGCCGTGCGTACGTCGTGGTCGAGGTAGGGGCGGACGGCTGTCTGCCCGTCACGGATCTCCACGACGCGGCGGTAGACCTGGAAGGAGATGCCCTGTGAGGGCGGACGGTCGCCGGCAGTGCTGTTGTTGGGGGTGAGGACGATTTCGGGTACGGCTCGGTGGAAAGCGAGCCACAGCGGATGCAGTTGGCGGTGTGCCCGTCGCAGGCCGATCCCGTAGACAGTCCGCTGCACTTGGGCGGTGATGGTGGGGACGAGCCAACCGACGAGTGTGAGGATGGTGCCGACGTCGCCGCAGATCCAGGCGAAGTCCTCCCAGCCGGCCAGGGAGGTTCCGAGGGCGGCAGCGATCACGTTCCCGATGCGAACGGCGCTGTAACCGAGAGTGACAGCGGCGCCGATGGAGACGATGCGCAGGCCGATACGGACGGCCGTTCGCGGGCTGCGGCCGGCCAGGCGCCAGCACGCCAAGGCGAGGTAGAGCTCGGCGAAGGTGTAGGCGCTGATGTAGAGGGTCAGGTAGGTCGCGTAGATGTTGTCGTGCGCGTAGTACAGCGTGAAGTCCGTCGGCCGCTGTACGGCGGGCGTCAGTAGGAAGAAGAGCACGAACAACCCGCTGATGACGGCAAGGCCGGAGCCGAGCCATTTCCGCGACATTCGACGTGCCCGGTCGGCGGGTGATCCCCAGTAGCTGAGGACGACCTGCTGGCAGGCCAGCAATGCCACCACGCAGCTCTGGGCCAGGGGTACCGCGAGGTTCCGCGTACCGAGGCTGTCGTCTATGGCCCGCCACATGGAGCTGATCGAGAACAGGAAACTGAGCGCCGACAGCAGGTACACGGCCGTCAACGCCGCCCAGGCTGCGTCCCTGCGCCGGGCGGGGAGGTCTCTGAGCAGGAAGGCGAGGCCGACCAGCGCCACAGTCAGGCTGATCGGGTGCAGGAGGTCCTTCACCGGTCGGCCCCTCTGCGGCTGAGAAGGGTGTGGGCGACCCGCTCCTGTATCTCGTCACCAGTCGGGGACGCGGTGCGCAGACGGTGCTCGATAACGCGGCCGGACAGGTAGGAAGCGAGGAGTTCGGCGTCGTGCTCCTCGGTCTCCTCGTAGCTGCTGCGCCCGAGCATCATCTCGACCAGGTCCGGGTCGAGCAGCGGCGCGATGTCCTGCGGTTCCGCCTCGGGCGCAGGGCCGCGTTCATGGTGGCCGAGAAACAGGTGGGCCATCTCGTGGCCGATGACGTGGTCCTGGTGGGCGCGGCTGGTCCGCGGGTCGAAGAAGATGTGGAAGGCGCTCCGAGTGACGTACGTGACACCGCAGCGCCGCCCTGGAACGGTGTCCGCCGCCTCGATGTGCACCGTGCGCCCTGTCCGGCGAGTCACTTCGTGCCGGAGGTCACGGACGCTATCGACCTGAGGGAGTTTCAAATCCGCCAAGAGACTCGGTTGTTGGCGAGGAGACGACCACATACTTCTCTCTGTTTCTCGTTCTTCTTATCTATTTGACAGGGCGTCACTCAGGATCTGGAGGGAGCCCTTCGAGCTCCCTCACCCTGTCAACTTCCTTGAGTACTTGGGCAAATCCGTCTTCGGAGAGACCGATCATCCGGTAGAAGACGTGCTCGATGCCTGCCTGCTTCGACTTGACTGCAGCAAACTGGCGGATCGCTTCGGTCGCGACGTCGTCGTCATCGAAGAAGACGTGCGGGAACCCGAACGCCCTGGCCAGCCACACCTTGGTCTCCGGGGACGGATTGGCGCGCTTCCCGGTGCGCAGCAGCGAGATGTACGAGTCGGAAAGCGAGCCTCCGAAGCCTGCGATCCGCGCGGCCACTTCTTTGTTGCTGTAGACCCCCCGCCGGGGTGGGTGGACGTGCTCGAACAGCCAGTTCAGCCGTTCACGGAACACGACCCCTTCATCTCCGGACGTTCGCCCCGTCATGTCACTCATGATCAACTTCCCCTATATCCGACCCTTGCGACACCACCACCGTACGCCATCGTTGACTGGTGTTGACTGGGGCTCCCCCGGTATGAAAAGTTCTCCACCGTCGGCATCCTTCTGTTGGTACTGAAAGCTTGTCCTCATGAAACACGTATTCACATGCGCAATCAGTTCAATAGAGTGATGGGAGACACAGTCACGGCAGGCCTCTCGCCCCTTTCGCATACGAGCTACGCCGTATGCGAAACCTCTGACAAAGCTCAAGTCCGAGCCGTTCGGGGATTACTCGGGAAACGGAATCCGCCGCGTTCGATGCCGCCTTCGCGCTTCTAGTCTGAACGCGGACGCCTGTCGCACCACAAGCATTCCGAGCAGCTGCGGCAACGGCAGTTCGGAGGCTTCGGCAACTACAGCTCCGCACGCGGCGGTGATCACGAAGCTCGGCCGCCCGGTCACACTCTGCAACCAGTACAGAGTTTGAGAACCAACTCTGGATCTTGACGCAGCGGCGTGCGTATGTTCGTCGTCGCTCGGGCACCCCGCCCGCGACGACGGACGCGAGGAGCAAGTACGGAACGGACCGAGAAGGTCCTGTAACAGCGACGGCGTCCGCGAGCGGTAACTCGCGGACGCCGAACGCTAAGCGGCATACCCGCCCCGGCAAGGGCGGCGAATGCCCACCATCACCACGCTGAGTCCTTCCAAGGGGCGCGTCAGCGTGGCAACACTGCAAAGGGGGAGTATCGCATGCCTCCTGTCCTGCGCAAAGGGCCCTTCCGCCTGGCCTGCGCGGCAGCCACCTGCGCCTCAGTGCCTCAGCGCACCGAGCCGGAGCGCACCAACACGGCCCCGGCGGGCCACCTGCCCCGCCCGCTCAACGGGAGCAGCCGATGAGCAGCGAAGCCCGCGAGTGGGTGTGGGAGCACAGCTCCAGCAGGGGGACCGCGCGTCTGGTCCTGCTGTCGATCGCCGACCGGGTGGCCGACGAGCAGTGCGTCTCCTGGGCCTCGCTCTCCAGCCTGGCCAAGCGCACGCGCGCCTCCATCTCCACGGTGCGCGAGGCCATCGACCGGCTGGCCCGCTCCGGCGAGCTGGAACAGCTCGACGACCTCACCGGCCCGCAGCGCAGCACCGTCTACCGCCTCCCCCTCGCCGCCAAGGCCGTTGCACAGACCGTGGAGAACGAGGACGGCGCCGAGGGGCCGACGGAGGAGTACGAGGCAACTCCGGCAATCAAGGTCTCGGCCCTGCGACGGTGCGGGATCCGCCCACGTGAAGTACTGGAAACTCCCTCAAGGGTCCGGAAACCGGCAGTACCGGAAACCGGCAGGCCGCGACGGAAACCGGCACCCCGACGTACCGGAAACCGGCAGAGCGATGTACCGGAAACCGGCACACAGAACCGTAGTGAACCGGATTTGAACCGTAGGTACAGCAGTGGGGGTACCGCCGTCCTCTCGGCTACCGAGTGGCAAGTCGACCCCGCCACCCAGACTTGGCTCCGCCAAGAAGGGCACCTCGACCGTCTCGGCGAGCAGGGCCTGCAGGCAGCCGACGCGAAGTGGCGTGCCCACCGGGCCGACTTCAAGCCCAGGACGGCGGGTGCCTGGGCTGCCGACTGGCGCTCCTGGGTCACCCGAGAGCACTCCCCCAGCCGCCCGAACCTCTCCACCGCACCCGGTAAAAGGCCAGCCGTGCCGAGCGGTATGACACGGGCCGAAGCCCACACCGCCGCCCTCCTCGCCGCCCTCGACGAGCCGACCGAAACGGAGGGCTGACCATGGACCGCCGCGAAACCGCCGCCCTGCTGGCCTACATCGGCCGACTCGACCCCCGCACCATCCGCACCGACCAGGGCGAAGCACGCGACCAGCTCGCCCAATGGCACGAACTGCTCGGCGACGTTCCGATGGCCACTCCGCACGGCTGGGACGCCCGCGTCGCCGCCCGCCAGCACATCCGCATCTCGCCGTATCAGATCCTGCCCGCGGACATCGCCCGCCCCTGGGAGAGCTACCGGCGCGACCGCCTGGCCCGCCACTCCGACCCGACACCGTCCGCCGATCCGGACGACCAAGCCGCCTGGACCGCCGAACTGGTCGGTACCCGCCGCGCTGTTGCCGCCGGCACCGTACAACCCGCACAGGCCCGGGCGATCACCACGGGGCGCGACGGGATCGACCCGAGGCTGGAGGCCCGTCTACGGGAAGTCGGCTCCTGCATACCGCCCGCCGCACGAGCCGCCCTCGCGCCCTACCGGCCCGCCCGAGCAGCCCGCGAAATGGCCGTGGCGCTGGGGCAGCCGGATGCCCTGAGCGTCGGGTGCGAGTGGTGCAAGGCCCAGCCCGGTGAGCCGTGTCGCCGCCGCCGGATCGGCCCCGACAACGGAGTGCTCTCAACCGCACCACGCGCCACCCCGCATCCCGGCCGCCTCCACCGCGCCACCTTCCAGCAAGCCCAGCAGACCGCCATGGCCTGACCGGCGTATCCGGCGCGTGCATCCCGCCCAATGCACAGCCACCAACCCCATCGTCCCGCCCTGGCTGCAGCGCCCGCCCACACGCCGCCGCCAGCACCCGACGCAACGCCGCCGAGTCACGCCCCGCCGACCGACACGGCAGCACATCGGAGAACCCCTTGCGCCACATCACCACCCACGACGCGCCTGCCACCGGCCTGCGCGGCATCTCAGACACCAACTGGCACACTCGCGGAGCCTGCCACGGTATGGATGTCGAGGACGCCGACGCCGTGTTCTTCCCCGGTCCCCGGGACCACGAGGACATCGCGGAGGCGAAGGAGCTGTGCGGCTGGTGCCCAGTGCGCCGAGACTGCCTGAACTTCGCCCTGGAGAACGTCCTCAAGGAGGGCATCTGGGGCGGCCTCACCGAAGCTGAGCGACGTCCCTGGCACGACGGGCTGCACAAACGCCTCGACTACCGGCGTGTGACGGCCTTCTTCCAGGGACGCGACGTGCACCTGACCGAGGCGGAACGGCAGGTGGTCATCGACCACGCCTACGTACGCGGGTGGCGGCCCGACCGGCTCGCCACCGCCCTGCAGATCAGCCACAAGCACGCCCGTGACCTGCTCCGGCAGGCCGCCAACAAGGTCTTCGACCGCGACCGCACCTACGGCGTGCCGCACCCCAAGAAGAAACGGAAGAAGAAGACCGCCTCGGCGGCAGGCAGCCCCGCGCCCGCCGCACCCGGCACACAGCAGCCGGTAGCCCGTCCGGCAATGCCGAAACCGGCGCCCGCCACCCTCGGAAAGGCCGCATGACCCACCCTGCTCTGGCTGCCGACGCTGCCCGGGAACTCCCTCTCCTCCTCGCCGCTGGGGTGTCCGCCAGCCTGGTGCTGATATTGGTCACCTGGACGATCCGGCGCCGGAAAACGCCCCCTCAGAACCGTCTCGGCAGCCCAGCGGTAAAGGTCGCTGCCTTGGCCGCCCTCGGCTGCACCGCCTACAGCGCGGACACCAGCTGGCGGTTCGCAGCCGACTACCTCGACATGGCCGGCACAGCCGAGCGCGCCGGCATGTTCGCCGCCGCCGAACTGGCGCTCTTCGCGACCGCTCTGATGGCACGCCAGAACCTGACCACCCAGGGCGCTCCCGGTCTGCCAGGCACGCTGGTCTGGGTGATCACCGGGGTGCAGGTGATCCCCGCCTACGCCGAGAGTGGTCCCATCGGAGGCACAGTCAGGGCCTTCGTCGGACCGGTCATGGCAGCGATGCTCTGGCACCTAGCGATGGGGATCGAGCTACGCCTGCGCACCCCGGGCGCCAGCTCCCACGGATTGATCGCCGTCCTGGGCCGGGAGGCACGCGAGCGGCTCCTGTCCCGCCTCGGCATCGCCACACGAGACCGCGACGCCGCGCAGATCACCCGGGACCGGGCCACCACCCGCGCAGTCGCCCTCGCCGCCCGCCTCGCCGAGCGCACACCCGAGCAGCAGCGAAACTGGCGCGGCCGACGCCTCACGCGGCGCCTGTCGAAGGCGGTCGCCACGGCCTCGGTCGGCACCGACCCCCTCCAGCGCGCACAACTGCTCGACCAGCTCGCCGCCCGTCGGCACGCACTCGGCCTCGCCACGGTCCCGCTACCCTCGCCCTGGTCCCCGGTGCACAGCACCACAACACCAGCCACGGTCCCCTCCCCGCCAGCCTCGAAGGCGCCGGTCCCCGCAGCCGGTCCCCACGGTCCCGATAAGCCGAACGGGGACCGGGGACCGAGCGCCCTAAGGGGACCGGTCCCCGAGAATGCGGCCTCGAAGTCATCGACAGGCGCGGGGACCGACGGAGAGAACTCGGGGACCAGGGTGGGGACCGAGGCTCCGCAAGCAGTTGCCGTCCCGGGGACCGGTCCCGTCGATCCGGACGCCACAGAGGGGGACCCCCGAGGCATGGGAACCGAACATCTGGCTCGCGAAGTACCTGATCAAGCCTCTGAATCGCATCGGGGACCGAAGGCCACCGAGTCGGGAACCGACACCAGCGGGGACCAGGGACCGACCGACACCAACACGGGGACCGATACCACCAGGGACCGGGGACCCAAGGTCCCCCTCCGGCGGAAGGTGCCCACGAAGACCAGGGCCAAGAACAAGGGGAAGCGCGGCCGGTCCCGGACCCCGCAGACACAGCGCCCGCCACGCGAGCCGGATCAGTCGGTGGACCAGCTCGTCCAGCAGGTCCGCCCCCACGTTCCCGCGTTGCTCGCACGAGACGGCAACGCGGCCGTCACCCGGGTCCAGCTGCGGGAGATCCTCCGCCGCGAGGGCCTGAAGGGCGGCCGGAACGACCGGCTGAGCCTCGTTCTCCAGGAACTGCGGAGCGACGACACCACGAAGACAAGGAGCACCGCCCGATGAAGACCTGCCACCAGTTCGACGCCGTCCGCGCGGAGTACGAGCGGGAGATCGGCTTCATGCTCGCCCACTCCAAGCGGCACGAGGGCAGGCCAGCGGCGAAGTCCAGCGCAAAGCAAGCTGCCGCGACGAAGCAGCGGATGGCTCGGGCGCTCAACAGCCACGTCGGGCGCTGCCCCGAGTGCGGCTGATCCGTCAAAACCCCAGCTCACCACCTCTATCCGCGCTGGTGGCCCGGCTCCGTGCCGGGCCACGCCCCATTCAGGGAGGTACCCCATGACGCCGCGTTCCCCTCGCTCATCCGACCCCACCGCCGCCGAGGCCGGTGCCTGGGCGGACGTCCTGGTCCGTCGGCGGCTCCTGCACGCCGCCGTCCGTACGCCGACCGGCCAGTGGCTCGTCCAGAACCATCCCGACGGAGAGGTCCGCGTCCTGACGGGACCGGCCGACGCCCTCGCGCTGGCCGCAGCCATTCAGCACCACACCCGCATCACGAGGCTCGAATCCCGATGACGCACCCCGCCCGGAACGGCAACACCCCGGAACTCGCTCCCGACTCCAACTCGGTCTCGGGGCGAGCAAGTTGGGGCGGAAGCGTAGCTTCCGCCAACCCCTCCCCCCAGGGGGGCGGGGAGGGCCTGCACCAGGGGGCGCAGGCCCTGGAGGCTTCGACCGAGGGCGGATCGAAGCCGGGTGAGGAGGAGAAGCAGACCGAGCCGCGCGTACGCCGACAGCACGCTCCTCGTGCCCGTCAGCGCCCGCGCCAATCGCCCGAGAAGAAGCGCCTGCACCAGCCCAACACCCGTTTCAACGACGAAGAGTTCGCCCTGATCCAGTCCGCCGCCGCCCGGTGCAACCTGTCCGTCGCCGGGTTCCTCGCCCGCGCTGCACTCGCCGCCGCACGCGACCTCGACCGCACCAGCGCCGAGATCGCCGACGAACGCGAAGTGATCACAGCACTGTTCGACAGCCGACGTCGGCTCGGCTGGGCCGGCAGCAACCTCAACCAGGCCGTCAAAGCACTCAACTCCGGTGCACACGCTCCCCACCTCGAAGCCGCCATCGCCGCAGTACGGCGGGCAGCCGACACCGCGCACGAAGCCGCCACCCGGCTGATCGAGCACCACGGCTCATGATCCCCAGCGTCAACAACCCGGGATCACGAACCATCGGCCTCCTCAACTACCTCTACGCGACCAGCCAGTACGAGGATCACACCGACCCCCACCTCGTCGCCTCCTTCGACGGCATGTCCCCCGACCCCGGCCGCGACCCGAACGCCACCCTCCAGGACCTGGCCCAGCTCCTGGACCAGCCCGTGATGGCGCTCGCTGAGCATGCTCGCCCGGTCAAGCACGTCTGGCACACCTCCGTCCGCGCCGACCCTGGCGACCGGACCCTCTCCGACGAGGAATGGGCAGACATTGCCCGGCGGATCGTCGCCGCGACCGGCATCGACCCCGGCGGCGGGCTGTCCGGCTGCCGCTGGGCCGCCGTACGGCACGCGGACGACCACATCCACATCGTCGCCACTCTCGTGACCGAGGACGGCCACCACCCCGACGACTACCGCTCCGGGGCCCGCGCACAGGCCGAGGCCCGGCTCATCGAGAAGGAACTCGGCCTCCGCCAGGTCACACCCGGCGACGGCACCGCAGCCCAGCGGCCCACCAGCGCCGAACGCCACAAGGCCGAGCGCCAGGGCCGCGAGCGCACCGCCCGCGAGGAACTGCGGGAGACCGTACGGCGGGCGGTGGCCGGCGCCAGCAGCGAGGAGGAGTTCTTCGAACGGCTCGCCGCCGCCGGCCTCCTGATCCGTCAGCGCGCCGCCCCCTCCGGCGACCTCCTCGGATACAAGGTCGCCCTGCCCGACGACCTCAACAGGGACGGCGAGCCAGTGTTCTACCCCGGCGCCCGCCTCGCCCCCGACCTCTCCCTGCCCCGCATCCGGGAACGCTGGTCCGGCAACGCCCAGGACGATCCAACCCCCCGGCAGGAGGATGTGGTGCGTACGGGGCCGGGCGGCCCGGCCACCGCGCGCCGGCGTACGGCCTCGGCCGCATGGCAGGCGGTGCTGGTCGTCGAGCACGGCGACGACGCGGTGGCCGCCGCGTACATCGCGGCGACCGGGGAAGTCCTGGACGCGCTGGCGAAGACTTCCGCCGCCCACACCCGCCGCGAACTGCGCGAAGCGGCCTGGGCGTTCGAGCGGGCCTCCCGCTCCCACGTCCGCGCCGTACGCGGGCACGACCGGGCACTGCGGCAGGCCGCCCGCGACCTCGTCCACAGCGGCCCCGCCCTCGGCCGCGGCGAGGACGGCGCCACCACCGCGATGGCCATCGACATGCTGTTCTTCCTCATCACCGCCACCATCCACTGGCATGCCAGAAAGGGCCACGCCCAGCAGGCCGAAGCCGCCACCCGGGCCGCCGAGCATCTGCGGACCGCCTACGAGTCCGCCGCAGCACAACCCCTCGGCGCCCTCTACCAGCGCGGTCGATCCCTCAGCCGCTCCCTACGACAGCGGCAGACTGCCGTACTGCGCGAGGCCCTGCCGGAGCTGGCGGAGCGGATCCTTGCCGAACCCGGCTGGTACGCCCTCGCCGCCACCCTCACCGACGCCGAGAGCGCCGGCCACGACCCGGCCGCCCTTCTCACCGAAGCAGTAGGACAACGGGAGTTGGAGAGTGCGGCGTCGGTCAGCGACGTGCTCGTGTGGCGACTGCGCCGCGCCGCCGACCTCCCTGCGGACACCACCACGACGGTGCCCGACGACCACGGGACGGGCCGGGACACGCACCCCGCACAGGCACGGCGCGGATCTCACAGCCGCAGGCAAGGACTACAGACTTTGTGAATGGAAGCTGGTCAGGAAGTTGCGGCACGATCATCATGTGTGCAGGACGAGACGAGGAGGACCTGGGTTGTTCCACCGGATACGGCGCCGCCGCGCGGAGGCAGAGATGGCCGAGATACAGCGCCGGCACGCGGAGTTCGAGGCGCGCATCATCGCGAGCCAGGGTTCGCTACACCCCGCGGCCACCGTCCCGGAACCGCCTGCTGATCCGGCGGCGGTCGTGGACGACTTCCTGCCGCCGGAGCTGCGGGTGCCCAGCCACGACCAGGTCGCGGGCCAGGTGACGTCCTGGCCCTGGCCGATCGTCCTCGACGGCGAGGTCGTCGCCTGTACCGAGTGCGCCGCGTACCGGGACTGGCTGATCATCTCCACCCGCGGCGAGATCTGGCTGCGCTGCCGGGCTGGCCACCAGCAGCACGAGACGCGCCTCGACACCGCCTGGTACAACCGGCACTCCGGCCCCTCGGACGCGACGCACGTCTCGTTCGAGGACTGTCTGCGCCACCTCGGCCACTGACCCCCAGTTCCTACGACCCCACCGGGCCTGCGGGCCTGTACTGCCCAACCTGCCGCCCAGTACAAGGGGTCCGTCCGTGTGCGTCCGCGTCACCACCACCGTCCTCGGCCTCACCGCCGTCACCGTCCTCGTCCTGCCCGCCTGTTCCACCACCTCCAGCCAAACCGCGCCTACCGCCTCATCCCCTCTCGCTCCGGCACCCCGGTGAACGGTGAGCGGGAGACATCGCCGCTGTCGTCAGCCGCCCTGGCGAAGCTCCTGCTCGACGAGGGCGACCTTGGCAGCGGTTACGTTCGCACGCCCGAGCGTCCTGCCGAGCACGACGATGTCACCGTCCTCGGCTGCCCCGCCCTGGACACGTTGGGCAGCAGCGCAGCCGCCTCGCCCTCGTTCGCCTTCCCCCGCAAGGCGAAGGTGTCCTTCGTCTACGGCGGCGACAGCAACTCGGCGGTGTCGGAGGAGCTGTACAGCGACACCGCGGGCAAGCTCTCCGACAACACCGGACGGATCTTCACGGCCATGACCCGATGCCCGGAGTATCAGATCGTCTCCGGCAGCACGTCGATCGACGTCACCACACAGCGCGTGTCCGCTCCCCGGCTCGGCGACGAGCAGTGGAGCATGCTCCTCACCTTCTCCGCCGACGGGCAGGACAGGCTGATCAAGCAGACCGCGATCCGTTTCGGGAACGTTCTGCTGACCGTTTCGGGAGCACCGGCCCTCGTCGACCAGCACCTCGGCACGGCTCTCGCCAAGGCGACAGCAACCCGCTGACACTCCTCTTCTCCCCCTCCCCAATGGCGCCCTGTGCCGAGCGAATCGGCCGGGGCGCCATTGCTGCATCCGTCCCCCGGGATCCCTCGGGGGCGGCTTGAAGGAGACGTAGGAGCCAGCCGGTGTAAGCACGGAGCCCGGCCCCCGAAGAAGATCGGGAGGCCGGGCTTTGGGATGCGGCGGTGAGCTGGCACTCAGCCGGCGGGGGCGCGCAGGAGTCGGTCCCTGGTGCTCTCGGGAAGTACCCGGCGCAGGACCGGAGCGGTGGAGCTGAGGGAGGCGGCGAAGGCGGCGACGAGGTCGTGTGGCACGCCGGCGCCGAAGGAGACCGCCCACAGGCACGGCGCGGCCAGCGCGGGCTCTGCCCATGCCTGCCATCCGAGCGGCTGGGCCGCCTCCTCCTCGACGGTCAGGGCGCGGGGGTCGCCGTCCTGGATGAGGGGCGGCACCTCGCCGAGGCTGAGGTGTGAGGTGAGGGTCGGGTCTGTCGCGCCGGACTCGGGGTGGTCGATGTCGCGGATCCAGCCGTGTGCGGTGACCACGTCGAGAACCGGCTCGGGGCCGGTGAGAGCGGCGGTGGGATGGTCTCGGGCGTCGACGGCGACAAGGAAGTCCGCCAGTGCCTCACCCGGGACGCCGGGGGTGAAGTAGGCGGACCACTGCGCGAGCGGCGTGGTCGCCTCCTCGCGGGCGCACACCTGCCAGGCGATCGGCAGGTCACCCAGATGGAACGGCTCGTCCGGCAGCACCCATTGGGCCCACCGCAGGGTGTCGGGGCTGATGTGCAGGACGGTGCTGCGCAGGACCTGGCGGTCCTCCGACGCCTCGTCCGGCTCCTGGCGTCCTCGGATGATCGCCAGGCTCGTCCAGTTCAGACCGGCGAGTGTGTCGGCGACGGTGTCGTATAGACGTCCGTCGTCACCGGCCAGATGCCGGGGGCCAACCCAGTACGCGGGCAGAGCCTGGTTCGGGGTGGACGGGTCGAACGGGTGATTGGCGTTCAGGGGCGCCTCCAGGTCTGGGTGCGGATCTACTGGCCGCGGGCGGTGCGGCGGGGGCGGCGCGGTGGCGCCTGGACGGGAGCCTGCCAGGTCAGGGCGACAGCTACCTCAGGAGGCAGATGCCCGAGCTGGCTGTCCGTGTCCCGCCCCTCGGCCAGGTAGACGACGGGCCGCCCCGTCTCGTCGCGGGATTCGACGATCTGCGCCGGGCAGTGGGCCATGGGGAAGAACGGGTTCATCGCCAGCCGCAGAGGCGCGGTCCGGTCACACGCCGAAAGGAGGTCGATGACGTCACCGACGGTCATCTCCGAGGGCTCCACGAGAAGGTCTCCTTGCGTTCGGGAAGCAGAAGTACGGGACGACGCAGATCACATCGTCCAAGGGCCGGAGAGGCAGCAGCGTCGCGTGGAAGCCCCTGAAGGCGACTCGGATCCGCACTCCGGCAGAGGCCGGTGGCTCGAGCACGCGTAGCGCGACGCCGCCAGTCTGCGTCCTTGTACAGAAGGAGATACCCGACGGCACAAGCGGATCAGCAGCTCACTGGAGCCACGGATCACCTCTCTGACCTGGTCGTTTACGGGAAGGTCGTCTACGTTGACATGGCTCTACGCGTGTTGGCCAGTCCTTCTCGACTCTTTCCTGTCTGCCCCCGGCGAACTGTCCTTTGTCATCTAGTCGAGGCGTTTGACAACGAACCCAGTCGTTTCGGCTTCTCAGACAGTGAATCTAGTCGTGGGGGGTGAACACGCTAGGGGTCGGCATCGGCTGGGGCGGACAGGACGTGCCGTACGTCAAGGTGACGTGTGTGGTTGCCGCAGACAGGTATCGGCGCCCCTTGCTGGACTGAGCGACGGCGAGCGTCAGTCGTGGATGGCGGCGCATGGACATCGGGATCCCTGCTCAAGCTCTCTTTGCGCCGACCGAGAGCTTGCCGTCACCTCGGGTGGCGGTCAGCCGCGTCGGACCGGTCGGACAGGGCGATGCGGGCCGTTATGCGTTTGCCGACCGGCTGCTGCTCGATCAACAATTCCGTAGTGACGGCTTTCACGATCTCCAGGCCGTGCTGGCCGATCCGGTCGGGATCGGCGGCCCGGGCCGCCGGCACCATGGGGTCGCAGTCCCACACGACGACGTCCACGACGTGGGCGGTGAGGCGCAGTTCCATCAGAACCGGGCCGGGAGCGTACTTGAGGGCGTTGGTGACCAGCTCGCTGACGACCAGCTGAGTCAGGTCCCGCGTGCGAGCTGACACCATCAGGTGATGGTCGGCGTGGACCTGATCGAGGAAGGCGACGGCGTGGTGGCGTGCCTCGGCGATGCAGCCGCCGCCTCCGTCGAGGGCGTAGCCGGCGCGTCTCAGGTGCTCTTCCGGTTCGGTGCAGCCGTCTTCGTCGTCATGGGGTGCCTGGGGTGTCGACCTCATTTCTGGTTCACGAGCGCGCTACTACCCCCGGTTCCGTCATACATGTCAGAGGCATGTTGTTCAGCGACTTCCCCTGGGTGTATGGAGTCCGGGTGGTGGGGCAGAATCGTCGTGCACGCCGAGCCTGGGCGGGCCCAAACGCAGTCGAGGAGGCGGTGAGCGACATCGGGAACACGGACGGCCTGGACCGGTTCTCCGCTATCCACCGCATGGTCGACGGCGTGCGGGTCGTGACTGTAGAGGGTGAGATCGACCATCACGTCAGGGAGTTGCTCAGCGCAGTCCTGTTGTCCGGGTACGGCGCGGCGCCTCCGTCGCGGATCGTGGTGGACCTCGGCGGCGTGACCTTCATGGACTCCACTGGCATCAACATCTTCGTTACTACCTATCAGGCCGTTAGTAGTACCGAGGGGTGGCTGCGTATCGCCGCCGCGCAAGAGCCCGTTCTGCACGTCATGCAGCTGGTTGGCGTCGACGCTTTCATCGCCTGCTACCCCAATGTCGAGCAGGCTCTGAACTCCTGATCCTCAGCTAGTGAGGCTGGTCCGGAGCGTCCCCCTGCTGGGAGTGCCGTTGCACGGCCTCGCCCAGTTTCTGCTCCACGGGCGCCGGCAGCGGTTGACCCAGCGCCCAGTCGATCAGTGCCTTGGCGACCGTGTGCAGTTTGATGTTGGTGTGCTGGGAGACCTCGCGCAGCACTTCGAACCCGGCGTCCGGTGGGATCCGGTGGACCGCGATGAGGACACCGAGGGCCTGGTCGACCACCGCGTGGGAGCCGATCGCGTGACGCAGCTGGGTGTTCTCCTGCTCCAGGCCGGCCACCGTGGCGTTTGGCGTGCCGTCGGGAAGGGGCCGTGGCGCGCGGGAGGAGGTGGTCATGACCAGGCTCCATAACAGGGGCGGACGTTCCAGTTCACCTGCCCCCAGCCGCCGCTGCAACACAACCCTCCATGCGACACGAAGATCACATGCATCGGGGTGGAGTTCTTCACCGACCATGGACGGTGAAGAACCAGAGAGGCTGTCTGCCCAACCCCTCCCCCACCGAGTGGCCCCCACCACCGCCCCACGCCCCTCTTCGTACGGCAGCGGGGCCGGGGTCTGCATCGCCGGCGACCCGCCAGATCCGCTCCGCAACCACATCTACTTGCAGTAGTTTTCGTCGGACCCCACCAGTACCCTCCGGGTAAGCAACCGCTTAGAAAAGCGCGGGCTGATCACGCACGTCTGGGAGAGGAACGGGATTCATGTCCGTCGTCGACGTGTGGATGCAGCACCCGACATTGCGTCATTCCAATCATGAGATGTTCGAGTCATTGCGCCGTTGGACCGGCCGCGGCCTGCTGGAGAGACAGTTGCCCGTTGCCGCCACGGTGTCTGCGTGGAGGCCGCCAATGTCGAGATCGGCCTCTGTGCTGCCTGGTACGGGCCGCACGGGGCGCTGATCAGCAACGATGAGGTGGCCGAGTTCGTCGCCGAGTCGGGCGGTCGGCTGCGTGGAGTGGCCGGCGCCGATCTGACCCGGCCGGCGCAGGCGGTGCGGGAGCTGCGACGAGCGGTCGAGGAGCTGGGATTCGTGGCGCTCCGGGTGGTGCCGTGGCTGTGGGAGCTGCCACCGACCGACCGGCTGTACTACCCGCTGTACACGGCCTGCGTGGAACTCGACATCCCCTTCTGCACGCAGGTCGGACACACCGGCCCGCTCAAGCCCTCGGAGACCGGACGGCCCATCCCCTACATCGACCAGGTGGCCCTCGACTTCCCCGAGCTGACCATCGTCTGCGGGCACATCGGCTACCCGTGGACGACGGAAATGATCGCGGTCGCGGACAAGCACGAGAACGTCTACATCGACACCAGTGCCTACACGGCCCGCCGCTACCCGCCCGAGCTGGTGCACTATCTGCGCGGCCGAGGCCGGGGCAAGGTGCTCTTCGGCACCAACTACCCGATGATCACCCCAGCCCAGGCGCTGGAACACCTTGGCCAGCTGGAACTCGACGAGGAGACTCGCGAGTCGTTCCTGTCCGGCAACGCGCCCCGGGTATTCGACCTGTAGGCGTTGCTAAAGAAATGCGGCGTACCTGGCCTGGCCCCGGCACAGGACGGCGGGCAGAGGGTGAGGAGAACCTTGGTGGCGCGACGCTCGTACATGGCCTTGTAGCTCTACGGCAGCCTGGTCGAGGGGGGGGAGGTCGAAGACCTTGCCCAGATCGATGTTGCGGTCCCAGATGAGCTGGATGGTGTCCGGGCAGGAAGCGGCGCACTGGGGTGGGGCCGCCGAGTGGACGCCGACGAGGAACAGCTCGATGCCGGGGATGATGACGTCGTGGTTCACGCCGACGTAGCTCAGGTGTCCGCCGCCGCGGGTGGCGCCGACGGCCTGCATGAAGGGTCTCTGGGTGCCCGACCGTCTTCGATCACCGAGTTCCGATACACACGATCCCGAACAACGTCAGCACAAGCAGAATCGTTGACATCCAACCTAGTCGGCCCAGGTCAGAGGGCTGCACACGACTAACTTCGTAGTCAAAGGACACGAACGGTTGGCCGTTGACAGCTGTGAGAGGGCGGTATGAGAGGGCATAGCAGTTTTGTCGTCACCTGAATGTGTGGCGATGCGGCATCCCGGCCGGTTGGCGGCCGTAGGCATGTTGGGCTGGGCACCGTGAGCGAGCGCAAGCCCTACAAGACCGACGTGAGCGACGAGCAGTGGGCGCTGGTCGAGGCCTGTGATCGCGGCGTGGAAGGCCGCGCATCCCTCGGTCAGCGGCCATCAGGGCCGGTACGCGATGCGGGAGATCGTCAACGCGCTGCTTTACCAGGGCCGGACCGGTTGCCAGTGGGAGTTGCTCCCGCACGACTTTCCGCCGCCCGGCGCGGTGAAGTACCACTTCTACACCTGGCGTGACGACGGCATCGACCAGACGATTCACGATCTGCTGCGCTGGCAGGTGCGGGAATGGCGCGTCGGAAGGCGGACCCGAGCCTGGTGGTGCTCGACACCCAGAGCGTGCACGCGGCGGCCGGAGTGCCCGCTGAGTCGACGGGGCGCGATGCGGCAAAAAAGTACCGGGCCGCAAGCGCGGCCTGGCCGTTGACGTTCTGGGGTTGGCGATCGCGGTGGTCGTGGTGGCCGCGTCGGCGCACGAGAACGCCGTCGGCATCGCGCTGCTGGACAAGGTCGCCGCCGACACCGACACCGTGCAGAAGGCCCTGGTCGACCAGGGCTTCAAGAACGCCGTCGTCGCGCACGGGGAGAAGGTGGGCATCGAGGTGGAGGTCGTGGAGCGCAATCCCGCGCAGACCGGGTTCGTTCCCCAGGCCAAGCGGTGGGTCGTGGAACGCGCCTACGGGATCTTGATGCTGCACCGCAGGCTGGTGCGCGACTACGAGCATCTGCCCCGCAGTTCGGAGCCGCGGGTGTACTGGGCGATGACCGCGGTGATACTGCGCCGGCTGACCGCGGCAACCATGCCCGCCTGGCGCACCGCATGACCGGCGGGGAGCTGACCCTCGGCGCGGTGCTGGCGCGGCTGGAGGAGCGGGAACGAGAGATTGCCGTGCCGGCCGAGACGATGCGGGAACAGGTCGCGCAGCTGACCGCACAGCTCGACGAACTCGGCCAGGCCGCCGAAGAAGTCCGGATCACTCACAAGACGCTGCTGGCGCTGCCCGACCCGAAACCGCCCGCGCCGCCGGCCCCGAAACTGCCGGACCATCCGGCCTACCACGGTTGCTCACTTATGGGTGAAGTGGAGGCCGAAGTCGTGCGTCATGCCCTCGGGCGGGCGGCACGCGGCGCTGTTTGGCCCTGTGCGCAGGGGAATCATTGTCCACCCGGACGGGGCCCTTCGGTGCTGCCCCGACACCGGGGAACGCGGTCGGCGCTGCCTCCAGTGGAGGGTGCAGCGCCGATGTCCGTACGAGGGTGCCAGGCCGGGGTCAGCCGACGGCGTGCAGCGAACCGCGCCTCTTGGCGGCGGCCTTCTTGGATGCGGCGGCGGCCGCCGTCCGGCGCCTGCTCCATAGCCCCGCAGCGATCATGACGGCGTCGGGCGGCCGGGGCGTACCCCTGGAGCGGGAACGCTTAACCGACAAGTGGGTGCGTCTTATGGCCTTTTGACCTACCGTGAGTGGTCCGGCACGGGGCGATCTCCTTCTCTCGGCGCCGGTTCAGCCGGGGACGAACAGGGTGGGCGTGTGGACATCGAGTTGGCCGATGCGGTCGCTGTGGTGCGGGACGAATTGCTGCGGGCCGCAGCGCGCGGGGCGGATCAGGACATCGTGTTCAAAGTGGGCCCGGTAGAGCTGGAGTTCGCCGTGGAGCTGCGGGCGGACGCGAGGGCGAAGGCGGGCTTCAAGGCCTGGGTGGTCGCCGCGGGGGTGGAGACCGAGGCGGCCCGCAGCCGCACGCACCGCGTGGCGGTCAGCCTCACCCCGCAACGGCCGGGGGGAGGCGATCTGCTGGTCCAGGGCCGCCCCGACCGTCGGTCGGGGCCCGGGGACGTGAGCGGTCACATCTCTGACTGACCCCGGCACTACAAGGGCTCGCAGCAGGGTGAGAGGCGGGGTGGCCCGATGGATCGTGCGAGAGTCGTGGCGATCGACGGAGGCGCCGGACCGGGGACGGGCTACGTGCTGGCGCCGCGACTGGTACTGACGTCCGCCCATGTAGCGCCCGAACCAGGCATCCCCGTGACGCTTTTCAAGCCGGGGCAGCCGGACCAGTGGGAGGCGACGGTAATCTGGCGCGGCACCCCCGGAGGCCGTGATGACGCCGCCCTCATCCGCGTGGACGGCACGTCCTGGGTTCCGCCGAGGAGCCCACCGGTCCGTTGGGGCCGTCTGGTCACGCATCGTCCGGGCACACCGTGCGAAGCCTGGGGTGTCCCCGAGATCGTCCAGCGCCTGGGCCGTGCCACCGACACGCTCCAGCCCTCCGGCACGCTCAACCCCGGCGACCGGTACGTGGGCAACCGGTACGTGATGAATCTCGACCAGCATCCGCCGGCCGCCGCCCGCGACGGCTCCTCCCCCTGGGGTGGGATGTCCGGGGCCGCGTTGTTCTGCGGAGAACTGCTGGCCGGGGTCATCGCCGCCGATCCCGCCGGCCGTGCCCATGCGAGCCTCGAAGCCATTCCCGCGTACGTGCTGCTGAACGATCCCGGTTTCCGCGCCGCCCTCGCCGAGCACGCGCCGGAGGCCGCCACCGTGCTGGAGCCGGTGGAATGGCAGCACCTGGCCGAGGCCGCGACGCCCACCGCGACCATCGGCTCACCAGCCACACTGCTGCGGGCACGACAGGAGACCGTGCCCTTCCGCGGGCGCGCCGCCCTGCTTGACGACCTCGACGCCTTCGCGCGGGAGGAAGGCTTCGGAGCGCTGCTGCTGCACGGTCCCGGAGGGCAGGGCAAGACGCGCGTCGCGCAGCGTCTGACCGCTTCGCTCACCGGCCGGGGCTGGGCCACCCTGTGGTTGCGCTCCGACGCCTCGCGTGAGGCACTGGCGGTGCTCGCGGCCGCGGCCGTCCCCCTGCTCGTCGTCGTCGACTACGCCGAGACCCGCACAGCGCAGCTTGTCGCCCTGCTCGACGCCGTCGCCCGGCACAGCGGCGCAAACGCCGTGAAGCTGCTGTTACTGGCGCGCGGTGCCGGCGACTGGTGGCAGGACCTGCAAGCGGTCAGCCGGACCGCGGAAGACCTTCTCGACGGTGCGGACACCGTCGCACTGCGCGCGCTGGAGCCAGAACCCGGCGACTCACGCCTCGCGGCCTACCAGGAAGCCGTCCGGGCCTACGCCCAGCACATGCCCCGGGTACGCGGCTGGCAGCACCACGACTGGCCGGCCCTCGCATCCCGACTCCTCGCCCCCGCTCACCGCAGCGGCACCGGAGCGGAACTGGACCGGCCCGGTCTGGGGAGCGCGCTCACCCTGCACATGACCGCCCTGGCCGACCTCCTGGACGCAGCGGTGCAGAAGTCGCCCCGAGCGGGCGCCGCCGAGGTCGAGAGCGCGGACGGCGTGGAGGACCGGCTACTGGTCCACGAACGCCGTTACTGGACGAACAGCGCCACTGCATGCGCTCTGCACCCCGCCCTGACCTTCGACACCCTGACCGACGCGCTGGCCGCAGCCTTCCTCTTCGGCGCAGACAGCAGGCCAGGGGCACAGACGCTCCTGCGCCGGGTTCCCGGACTGGCCGACCAGAGTGTGGACCGGCTCGGCGCCGTGCGCGGGTGGATCGCCGCGCTGTACCCACCCGTCCCCGGTGCCCCTTGGGGCACGCTGCAACCGGACCGGCTCACCGAACGGTTCATCGGCCGTCATCTGCAGCAGGACCCCACCCTGGTCGACCACTTGATCCCCGGAGCGACCGAGACCCAGGCCGACCGACTTCTGACCCTGTACGCCCGGGCCGCCGCACATCCCGTCTTCCGCCAGCAACTCGATGCCCACCTGACCGCCATGTGCGTGCGCCACGGGAGCCTCTTGGCGCTGCCAGCCATCGACGCCGCGACGCGGACCGAAACACCTCAGCCTCTGCTCGACGCACTGCACCGGATCAGCGACGATCCGGAAACGACTCTGCCCGACCTGCGGCGCCTGAACGAACGGCTGCCCCACACGAGCCACAACCTGGCCCCCTTCACCGCCCACCTCGCCCGGCGCATGGCCGACCAGTACCGCTCCCTCGCACGCCACGACCCCGAGCGGCTTCCCGACCTGGCGCACAGTCTGCACTCCCTTGCCATCCGGCTGGGAGCGGTGGGGCAGCGGCCGGACGGACTGGCAGCGATCAGCGAGGCCGTCGGGATCTACCGGGAGCTGGTCCAGGCGCGCCCCGACGTGTTCCTCCTGGACCTCCTCGCCGCTCTAAACAACCTCGCCCACCGCCTGGCGGAGATGGGGCGGCTCGACGAGGCAGTGGCGGCAGCAGGAGAAGCCGCCGAGAAGTCCCGGGAACTGCTTCGTGCGGAGCCGGATGACGCCTCGCGCATGCTCTCCATGAGCCTGAGCAACCTGTATACCTGGCTGCGGCACTCGGGGCGAGCCGAGGAGGGGCTCGCGGCCGTCACCGAGGCTGTGGAGATCAACAGGCGGCTGTTCCGCCTCCGGCCCGACACGGATCGCAACCCGCTTGCCAACAGTCTGCTGAACCTCTCCATCGGCCTCAGCGAGGCAGGCCGGATCGAAGAGGCCCTGACAGCCGTCACCGAGGCCGTGCGGATCCATCGCGAACTGGCCCGCGACCGGCCCGACATGTATCTCCACGATCTGGCGAGGAGTCTGAACTCGTACTCCGTCCAGCTGGGCGAGGCAGGACGCCGAGAGGAGGGACTGGCCGCGATCGTCGAGTCGGTGGAGATCAATTGGAACCTGGCCCGCCACCGCCCCAAAGTCTTCCTCAACCCACTGGCCAAGGGTCTGAACAACCTCCTGGTCGACTTCACGGCAGCGGGGAAGGTCGAGGAGGGATTGGCGGTGATCGCCGAAGCGATGGAGTTTTACCGGGACCTGGACTGTCATCAGCCGGACCAGTTCCTGCTCCCCCTCCTCGAGAGCATGAACAGACTCATGGTGTGGCTGGCGGAAACAGGGCGACAGGAGGAGGGAGAGTCCGTGGCCGTCCAGGCCATGCAGGTCTTCCACGAACTGTACGGCTACTGGCCTCACGAGAGGTCCTAGCGCTGCGTTCGTCGATGGAGTTCCCTCCGAAGCCGCTGCCGCCGAGTACGTTCCTGCGGCGAGCCGCCGACAACGGCGCTCCGTCCCTTGGCCCTTGGGCCTGCGCCTGTGAGATCTGTCTTGGTCGGACGGCTGCGGGATGACCGCACGGATACCCCGGCGCCGCAGGTGGCTACGGATGGCGCGTGAGGAATACGCGCGGCGCGGTTCTGGTAGAGGATCGCGTCCACGATCCCCCGCATCGTGTACTTACCCTGGTGCCCGCTGACTGACGGATGCCGGGCCTTCCAAGCCGTGATCACGGGTTCGACAAGCTGCCACTGCTCGTCGGTGAGATCGCTCGGATACGGCTTGCGCATGCTCAGGCCATAACCCAAGCGAACCCCGAACGCCTGACCAGCGGCGTTGCCCCAACGTCACACCAACGAGCGATCACAAGCCGGACAGAAGGTCACGTACCGCACTCTGAGATCTCAGATCCCGCGGCCGAGTCTCACGGCCACTGGCCATCCGGCGGCCGATATGCCACAGATCTGAGACCGCCGGTTCTCCACACCAGTCCCGGGACGCCCATGCCTCGTTGTCAGTACCTTGCGACACACTTCGAGGGTGATCTTCGTACAGATCGAAAAACCGCTCCGGCTGGTCACCTTGCTTGCTCTGATCGCAGCCCTCTGGGGCGTGCGTCGTGCATGGATACGGTGGGCACGCCCGGTCGTACGCGCCCAGCTGAGAATCTTCTCGACCGACACCGAACGTAGAATTTCCACAGCAATGCGGGAGGCCCTAGAGGGCATCGTGACCCGCGGACCAGAGACCCGTGGACTGGTCGCCGCATCCGTCTGGCGCTGGGCGCGAGCCATGCCCACCACCATGCTCTGGCGACTCGCCGTTGTACTTATGGTGTTCCTCCTAATCAACCTCCGCCCTCCTGTACTGCACGACCCGACGACTTGGGTTGCCGCACTACACGAGGGGTGGGATGCGATAAAGAGCCTGCCAGGTAAGGCGGTTGCTGTCGTGAAGCAGCCGAGCAGGTTCTTGCCACTTCGGTTCCTCTTTTTCTGTTTGATGTTCGGTCTGGCCCTCTGGGTGTGCTGGCCTGCGCACCTGGCGCGTACAGGAGGCCAGGCCCAGCTCACCGGTTCGCCGAGACAGACACGTAGGCGCGAAGCCGCCGAAGCCGCCGCACTGAACTGGCCGGTCGTGGCATTGGCCGTGAGCGCGATTCAGTGCGGCCGTGCGTATCACGAGTTGCAGCAACAGTCCCAAGCTCCGACAGGAGTGGCGGAGCGCCAGCCAGTCTCGGTGAAGCGAGCCGAGAACGTGATCAAACAGGCATGGCGCACCCGCTATCCGGCCAGCTCGCTCAACAGGGTGCGCCGCCACGAGCGAAAGGCCCTCAAACAGCACGCCGAAAAGGTGATAGCCGCTCTGAGGAGCGTCGAGAGTCGCCAGTACAAAGACCCCTCGGGTGCACTGCCCGAGTTGGCGACGATGCTCCTGGTGATCGCCGAACGGTACGCGCAAGGCCGAGTCTCACAACTGTTGGACGACGAGCAGCTTGAGAATGTTCAGGTTGTGCGGGACTGGGGGTGGCTGCGGCTGCTGTTCGGCGGCGCGCTGATCACCGTCGCGCTGGTCGGCGTGGCGCAGATAGGACTGCCCGACACCGCCGTAGGCCCTGTAGCCGCACTGCTCATCACACTGGTTCTCACCATGGTGCACCGAGGACGCCTTCCTGGCCTCGCCGACCTGATCGACATCATGCGAAGTGCGGATCGACGTTAGCGAGTGATCACCAGCACCCCAGCACTTCACCCCGGGTGGGCCTGCACCCGAGTCAATCGCCCGCGACATGGTCGCCATCGGCTGCAACAGCCCCACCGCGCCCGCCCGCCAGTTCGTCTGCCAACAGCCCTAGAAGAAGATGGTTTCAAACAGACACGCCCGGTCCAACGAGTACGGGGAATGTTCTGTAGAGACCATCGCGGGCGGAGACCTCGCCACCGTCCTCCAAACCGCGCAGACGGCCTGCTCCGACACGACCCCTGCGGCGGTGCCAGACGTTCGCGCCTCTTTCGCCGACGTCACGGCCCCAGGTCGGTGGCCGCATCAACATGACGCCACTGCGAGCATCCGCCGTGGACGTCCTCGCCCGGACATCGTCCCCGCCGTACCGTGCTGCGAAACGATCACGAGCACGGGGGTGCACGATGCGGTGCGGGGTAGTGGTGGAGGAACTGGCGTCCGACGTGAGGGGAGAACTGTCCGCGGACGCACGGCGCGAGGTCCTGGAACTCGTCGAGCTTGTGCGCTTGGCCCCGGGCGCGTGGCCGGACGTACGGGACCCCGGAAGTGTCGAGGAGATCCGGGAAGCGTTCGGGGCACGCTGCTGGATCCAGTACATGCCGCACGAGGGGGCCATCGAGGTACGCGAGATCGCTTGGGCCGGGTAGGGCAACACGAAGGGCCCGCGAGTCGGTATGACTCCCGGGCCCGATATCTTCGAGGCGGTCTCGTCAGGCTCCTGCTGTAAGGGGGCGGTACGTCCGGGGCTGCGGTGTGGGCGCTTTTCAGCGGGCGCGGGCACCGCTGCGGGAGGTGGTCGTGGCGGGAGCCGTGTGCAGGGTTCGGCTGGCGGCTCGGCCCGGTGCGTTCGCGGTCCAGGCGCCGGGGAACCAGATGGCGGTGTACTGCTCGATGGCGTCGCGCAGCCCGGTGGTGACGGCTCCCTCCCACGGGGGGAGCCCGGGGCGGCAGTACGTGTCGAAGGTGCCGTACCGCTTGGTGTTGGGGCGGGTGTTGGCCGCTTCGTCGCGGCGGTGGAAGGTGCCGTGCTCCACGAAGCCGAGGGAGACCGCGTCGATCTCGCCCCGGTCCGGGTGGAGGACCGCCAGGCGCAGGCCGCCGTAGGTGTCCGCGTGGATGGTGCCGCTGAAGTCGATCCGCAGCCGCAAGGGCGTACCCGGGATCGGGGTGGCGTAGTACGTGTCGCCCACAACGGCGTGGACACGGAACGGGAGGCACAACTCGGCGAAGAACTCGGAGGCATGGAGCGACAAGGAAGTGATCTCCGGTAGAGGATCGGGCCAGGTCTATCGGCGTGGACCGGGCAGGGCCGACCGGGTCGTCGTGCTCCAGCGCGGAACGCTGGTGGCGGGGCGGACAGCCGGGGGGGCGGGCAGTCATGGCTCGCCGTACGTCGAGCGGAGTCGGGGCCGGATCCGCGGGCGGGGTGACGGAGGTCAGATGGGCGGCCTCGCGCAGTCCGGGGGACATCGCGTCCTTCCAGCGTGGCAGGGGCGCCGGGTCGGAGACGCTCTGGGTGATGGCCTTCACCAAGGGGATTGGGGTGTGGGTGGTGGCGGTGGCGTACCAGCGGGCGTAGCCGCTCTTCGGACCACCCCAGAGGTGCCATCGGGCCTGAAGGGTGGTGAGTTCCTTCTCCGAGTCGAGGCGGCCGGTGGTGTATTCGCAGGTGGCCAGCCCGTCCGGGGGCTGCAGTTGCAGCACGTTCCAGCGCGGTTGCTGGAACTGCCAGCCGTTCTTGATCAGCGGGACGACGGCGTCGAAGGCGCCGAGTTGGGGGTCCTTGAGGTCGGGCTCGGCGAGGTAGGAGTCGGGGCCGACGGTGTATGCCTGAGCGAGGGCGGTGGTGAAGGCGGTGACGAACTCAGTCGGTGCGCAGTCGTTGAAAGAGACGCCCCAGGCGGGTGGGCCGAACCGGTCGCGGTAGGCATTGATCCGCCACAGCCCGTCGTCGTCTCCCTCGGGCAGGAAGCCTAGGCGGACGCGGTGGTCGGAAGCGGTGACATAGGCGTTGCCGACGTCATGACGCAGGTCGAAGCCGAGCGCGAGCAGCGGCTCCAGCGCCGGGTCTCCCACGGCGGTGCTGCCGGCGAGGTAGCGGGGAGAGACGTAGACGTCGCCGTCGATCTCTTCGGTGTCGGGCACGAAAATCCTGGGGTTGAGGCTGGGCGATGGGCAGCACGGGGCGCCGTCAGGAACCGGCGCTGTCTGCGAGTACGTGCAGCAACTTCCGTTCCAGGTCGGTGGGCTGGCCGGCGTAGTGGAGCGTGCGCAGGCCCAGCTCAGCGGCGGCCTGGCAGTTGTCGTCGCGGTCGTCGACGAACAGCACCCGGTCGGGGTAGGTGACGCCGGTGGCGGCCAAGGCGTGTTCGCACGCGGCCGGATGCGGCTTGCACAGGCCCAGGCGGGCCGAGTAGAGGGCGTCGTCCATCAGCTCGCGCCGCCAGTCTGTGGCGTCCAAGACGTTGCTGAGGTGGGCGGGCGCGTTGGAGAGCAGCACCATCTTCAGCCCGGTGGCCCGGGCGCGGTACAGGACGTCAAGAATGCGAGGGTCGGTGCGCATCCACATGGCGGTGTCGGCATCGCGCAGGGTGCGCAGCCACCTCGGGCCGGGGTGGTGTCCGAGCACGTTGGCCCAGTAGGCGAGGTCGCTCAGTTCGCCGGCGTCGTAGCGCTCACGGGCGTTCCAGAAGGCGGCCTGGAAGGAGGGGAGGTGTCCGTCGGGCCATTCGGCGAGGTCTGTGAGGCGGGTCCACATAGCCGTACTGGGCTGGAGGCCGATGACGCCGTTGTAGTCGAGGATCACGGCGTCCACGTCGGTCTGGGAGGCGGGGTCGCGGGTCACGGGGTGGGTTTCTCCAGGGCTTTGGGGGCGAGGGCGGCGACGGTTGCGGCGAGGAGTGCGGGCAACAGCAGTGCCGTGGACAAGGTGGTGAGAGTGGCGAGGGCGCCGATGAGGGCGGGGCCGGCGAGCAGGCCGAGGTAGCCGGTGACGGAAACCGTGGCCACGGCCCGTGGGCCGCCTACTCCGGCGGCCGTGATCAGGCAGGGCACGGTGATGGACAGGCCGAGCCCGAACAGGGCCCAGCCGGTCAGGGCCATCGGCGTGCTGGTGGTGACGACGCCGGCGGTGAGTCCGGCCGCGGCGAGGATCCCGCCGGCCCGTACGACTGCGGGGGTGCCGAAGGCTGCGGTGAGCCGGTCGCCGGTGAGCCGTCCGAGGGCCATCGCCGCGCTGTAGAGGGCGAACGCCGTGGCACTCACGGCCGTTGAGGCATCCAGGCTGTGCAGGTGGACGGCGGCCCAGTCGGCTGCCGCTCCCTCTCCCAGCAGGCACGAGGCCGCCAGGGCGCCCAGCAGCCACAGTCTTGTGAAGGAGAGTGCCGGCCGCGTCTGGCTCGGTGGAAGGACCGGCGATTCGGGCGGTTGATCGGAGCCGTCCAGGGATCGGGTCGCGGTGGCGGCTGCGAGCGCGGCGCAGGTGAGGGCGAGGCCGGTGGCGAGGAAGAGGGTGCTGTGCGTGGTGCGGGCGGTGACGGCGGCCAGTACGGCTCCCGCGAGCGCGCCGAGGGAGTAGGCGGCGTGGAGCGAGGACATGATGGGTCTGCCGGCGGCGTTCTGGCAGCGCACCGCGGCGGAGTTGACGGCCACGTCCAGCACACCGTGCGCGATACCGAACGCGAGGGCGGCGGTGAGCAGCATCGGCAGTGTGTCGCCTTGGCCCAGGAGGGCGAGGCATCCGGCGAGGCTGGTGGCGCCCGAGGTGAGCAGGGCGGGAAGGCGCTCCGGTCGTTCGAGTCGGCCTGCGGCCTGGAGTCCGGCGACCATGCCGAGCGCGGCGGCCAGCAGCACCAGGCCGAGGTGGGCGGTGCTCAGGTGGGCGGCCTGCTGAACGGCCGGCATCCGGGCGCCCCAGATGGCCATCACTACGCCGAGACCGAAGAAGTAGCCGGTCAGCAGGACGCGGCTGCGGCGGATCGTAACGGGTGCCGTCTTCATCCGAGCAGATCCGTCCCCGTGCCTCGGCCGGCCCAATGGGGTACTACGTCGAAGGCCCGGCCTGCTGTGGACAGTGCCGTCTGGCCGGTGGGGTCGGGCACGACCAAGGTGAGGACGACAGGACGGTCGGACAATCAAGACTCCTCGAAGGATGTGGCGGAGGTCCGGCGTGTGCCGGCCGGTGGTCACGCACTGCGCCGACGGCGGACCTCGATGACGCTGGCCCACTGCGGGTGCGCGTCGAGCAGCCGTCTCGCGTAGAGAGCGGTGTAGTTGTTGTTGAGGCCCTTGACGCCGTGCGGGTGGCGCCAGCGCAGGGCCTCGAACAGCGCCTTCATGCCGACCCGTGTCGCACCGGTCGCACGGCGCTGGGCAACGAGCTGTTCCAGGGCCCGGTACCCCCAGGGGTGGCCGGCGTCGAAGGCATGGAACTGCTGGGTGATCGTCGGCCGCGCACCGTGGTGCGCGAGGTCATGGCAGGGCAGGGCGGGCTGCGTGAGTGGGCATGAGCGTGAAGGGTCCTCTCGTACCTGGGTGGGTCAGGCCGATGAGGTGGGTGGCGGGGGCAAGATGCGCAGGCGGGCGAAGGCGACGGCGAAGCCGAGGGCCTGGGCGGCGGCGGCGATGGTGATGGCGTGCCCGAGCTGCGCGGGCGGCAGGGCGGCGACGAGCAGGCCGGCGGCGGGGAAGGGCAGCAGGAGCAGCAGGATCGTCACGGCGAGGGTGCTGGCGAACACCTCGGGCGGGATCAGGCGGGAGCGCAGGGTGCGCAGGACGACCGTGAGGCTCCCCTCGCCGGCCATCACGACGGCGATCAGCAGCAGGTAGCCGCGGTAGGTGTCGGCGTGGGCGACGGCGAACGTCGCTGCGGCTGCGAGGGTTGCGGCGACGGCGCCGACCGGCCACAGCCCCCATCGATCGATGGCGCGGCGGGATGCGGTGATGGCGAGCAGGGAGGCGACGGCTGCGGCGGACCAGATGAGTCCGGCATCCGCGCTGGAGTGGTCCAGCTCGGTGACGATGACGACCGGGACGGCCGCGTGCAGGAGCGCGATCGCGGTGTTGGAGACGACCAGTCCGCCCACCAGCCAGGCGAGGTGCGGCAGCGAACCCAGGGTTGCCCAGCCCGCCCGCAGCCCCCGCATGTCAGACACGCCGACCGGCGCCGCGCCCGTGCGGGGGCCGAGGGCTGCGGCGAGGAGGGACAGGCCCGCGAGGGCGCCGAGCATGGCGGCCGGTCCGCCGTTTTCCAGCAGCAGCCCGGAGACCGCCGGTCCGGCCAGGGTGGCGGTCTGGTCGATCCCGATCAGCACGGACTGCACCCGGTGCGCCCCGTCACCGGCCATCCGGCTCGCCTCGCCGCCGGCGGTTTCCGCCGCGACGAAACTGAACTCGGTGAGGACACCGGTCGAGGCGGCGAGCAGCATTACCGTGAGCGTCGCTGCCATCGTTCGAGCGTCCAGGGCGGTGAGAACGACGGCGGCGGCGAGCACGGCCAGGGCCCGCGCGAGGCAGGCAGCACGGAAGATGCGGGCCGTGCCGTAGCGGTCGACGAGAGTGCTGGCCACGGTGAACGCCCCGATGCGCGGGAGCCACTCCAGCGCGAAGGCCAGTCCGGTCAGGGCCGCCGAGCCGGTGACGGTCAGGACGAGCAGGGGGATGCCGTAGGTGGTCATCGCGAACGCGGCGGCATCCGCCCCTCGGGGCAGATAGATCCGGCGTCTGAGGCCGGCCGCAGAAAGGGCCGCGTCGTCCGGCGTCACGCGGCCATGCCGGGATCGCCGCAGATCTGCCGGGGCTGGTGCGTGCAGATCCACTCGGCGAGCAGTCGCTGGACACGGCCGAACTCGGCATCAGCCTCGCCCGCGGTGAGGCCGGGATCCGTGGACGTCTCGCCCAGCAGGGCGAAGGTGTGCCGGATCCGCTCGGCGAAGTCACAGACCGGTGCCGGGGAGTTGTGGCGCCGGGCCCAGCGGGCGCTCGCGTCGTAGAGGTCGGCGAGGTCCTCTCCGGCGGGGGTGAGCCCGAGTCCGGCATGCGAGCGGTCCAGGAGTCCCAGTCGGTCCGCCTGCCCGGTGGCCTGCCGGATCTGCTCCCGGGTGAGATCGGCGAGCGTGCACGCCAGGGTGCGGGGCGGGATGGCCCCGTGGTCGTCGATCTCGCTGACCAGGCGAATCAGGCCGGACGTGGACAGCTCCGTGCTCGCGGCCTGCACCTGCCGGGGAGAAAGCGCGGGCATCATCGGCGGACTCCTGATGCCGTCGGCAGAGCCGGTGTCGGGCGGGCCGGTGTGGAGTGGGAGAACAGGTCGCCCGACTGCCAGGTGGGGCGGTGCTCCGCTGGTGCCGGACGGGCGGATCGAGCCGCAGGCCGGCTCTGGTGGCTGATCCACCTCCCCGGAGCGGTCGTGGCACTGGGTTCCGGTCGGCCCCACAGCGGGTGCCGCGCCGCGTGGTCCACGGGTCGTCCGGCTGCCCACATCGACAGCGCGCCGAAGACATGGCCGAGTCCGTCGCCGCCCGGCGAGAGACGGTAGGGCCGACCCTTGCCCGCGGTCACCACCAGGCCGTCGTCGATGAGCTGGCGCAGCGGCGGGTAGATGCTGGTCCAGTAGCCGTCGGGGATGACGATGCGGGCCAGGGCCCGGGCGCTGGCCTCCTGACGTGCCTTGAGCACCCACAGGATCGCCGGGGCCTGTCGGCGGGTGAGGAGGGTGAGGCTGTCCTCGGTCTGCTCGATCGCGGACAGCGGCTGCTCCGGCTTCTCCAGGTACTCCTCGGCCCAGGCGGCGATTGCCCCGAGCACCGGCAGGAGTTGTCGGCCGCGCTGGGTGAGGTGGTAGGTGACGTGGTGGGCGGAGTGCTCGGTGCGCTCGACCAATCCGGCGTCGCACAGCGAGCGGACCTTGGGGTGCAGCTGACCGCTGTGGAGGTAGGGCAGCTTGTTCGCGATCTGCGTGTAGCGCTGCGGCGGCTGGTTCAGGGCCAGCAGGATCCGCACGTTCCAGCGCGGGGTGATCATGTGGAGGGCTTCGGTGACCCGGGCGACGTCGGCATCGACGGCGGGGAGCAGACCGGTGGTGGCCAAAGGGGGAACTCCTGGATGAGAAAGGGCTGGGGCCCGATCGGTCAGCGGCTCGGGGCAGTGCTCACGGTCGGCGCGGGCGCAGCGGGAACAGCGCGAGGCGTCGAAGCGGTGGGTGGTACCGGCGCGTTAGTGCGACCGAGGCTCTGCAGAACCGCTTGGGTGGCGACGGCCTGGGTGTCGCGGACAGCGACGGCTTCGGCGAGGCGGCGCGCGCAGTCGAAGATGTGCGACACCTCGAAGGCGCCGATCTGCCGCTCGGGATGGACGAGCTGCTCAAGCCGCTCGCGGTAAAAGCTGATGGTCTGCTCGGCGAAGGCGAGCCGGTCGTGGCTGCCAAGGAGCGCGGCCAGCATGCCAGGCGGCTGGTCCTGGACGTGGGCGTCGAGGTCGGTCAGCGACGCGCCGTACAACTCCTCGATGCGGGAGCCGATCTGGGCGGACGTGGGGTGGGGCAATCGGCGGGGTCTTTCACGGTCAGCGCTCCCGGGCCGTCCCGGCACGCTGAGGTGCCGGGACGGCGGTGGCGGGAGGCAGGGTGGTGGTGATCGTCTGCTGGTTCGTGGTGACCGGGCGGCTCCGTCGGCCAGGCGGCGGCATGGTGCGCAGAAGGTCGTCGAGGGCGGTGCGATAGCCGTCGCGGGCGCTGAGCGCCGCCTCCAGCCACTGCGCGTCCATCCGCAATTGGTCCGCGGACAGCTCGTCCATGTCGCGCTTCGGCGCCATCGCCTCGTGCACGCGCGTGCAGATCCGGGCGACCTGTTCCTCGGCCAGGGCCAGGAACGAGCGCATCTCCAGCGCCCGGGTCAGCGCGGCGGAGGCGTCCGGGCCGACGGCCATCCGGTACAGCTCAGCGACCGGGGCGCCGAAGACTTCCCCGAGCCGGCCGTCGTGACTGCAGGGCTTGTCGCTCACGCTCACCGCAAGACTCCTCGGCCAGTGACAGGCGCCGCCGCGGGCCGGGAGGACGGCGCGCTGGTGCGCACAGCCGGGCCGGGACGGGACCCACGACTGAAGCGGGCCAGACGTTCGGCGGCAAGGCCCTTCTTCCCCGGAGCGTCGGGGTCGAGGAGCCAGCGCACAACCAGGGCACGCCCGTCCCGCGCGGTCACAGCCGTATTGACGCGGTGTGCAACGTCCAGTGTCGGGCCGTCGACCTCACTGGGCTGTGTCTGAAGCACGGCGAGGAGGTCGTCCTCGGCGCGGTCGAGCGCCGCCTGGGACTCGGTGAGGAGCCCGTGCCACTTGACGATGTCGGTGGCTGCGGGGTTCGCGTCCGGCGCCGCAGCGACAGCCGCGGTCAGTTCGCTCATACCCATCCCGAAGCGTCGCTCGATCTGCTCGGTGAGCACGCCCACGACATCCTCGGCGTCATCGGATATGCCGTCGGACAAAAGGAACTCTCCTGTTCTGAAAGGTCGATGCGGGTATGTGAGGGGCGGCCGTACCCGGCACTTCAGCCTCGGCCGGGTGCCTGCTTTCCGGGCAGGGTGTATGCACCGAGGCGGCAGCGGCGGAGACCGCGCTCACAGGGGTTGCGGACAGGACCGGCAGTGCGCGGCGGATACAGCAACTCCGGTGAAGCACATACGGAAGAACCCTCCGCAAAGGCATGGGGATTGCATGGATTGGCGCTGCGGGGTATTCCCCGGCGGCTGTTTAAGGGTCCGGAGAATCGCCGGTTTGGCTAACCGGCGATCGTCGGCTATGTTTCGCCGCTTGCGTCGTCCATGGCGCTCAGCGCGAGCGGCCGGGCGGACGTGGGGTAGGGGGATGTGCCGCACCGGCCGGACGAACGGCCGCGGTTGCCGGGCGGACCGGCGGGAGGGGGCCCGCCTCGCCGGTGAGTCGGTCGTCGCACCACTGCAGGGCCTCATCCACCGTGGTGAAGCCGCCCTCGCGCAGGGTGTGGGTCCAGGAGTCGGTGTCGACCTCCTCCACCAGGACACGGAACGGGGAGGGGGCGCGCTCGTCCAGGGCGCGCAGGGCCACGACGGTGACCATGTCGTCCGGGTCGTCGCTCGTGTACGAGTAGCCCATGGCGTAGTGGTCGCCGTCGCCCGCGAGGCGCCGCTCCAACGCGCGCGTGGCCTCATCCGCCGGCGGCGGGCCCAGTTCGGGGTTGAGGCCGATGGCATCGTGCGGGCAGCCGCCGTGGATGAGCCAGGACTGTGCCATCGCGGGCAGCGGCAGACGGGCGTGGTCGAAGGTGAACGTCCGCTTCTCACGGTCTCGTTGCAGATGGACAGCGAGCACCTGCGCCATGCCGGGGTGGCCCCACGTGGCGGTGCGGTCGAACAGGATGTAGTAGCTGTGCGCGGCGCCCGGAGTGTGGTGTTCGGCGAGGGGGACGAGCATGTCCTCGCGGACAGCGACCTTGCGGTAGAAGTCGAGGTACCTCTCCTCGTCGGCGGCGAAGTCGTCGAGGTCGAACTCGACATGAGGGATGGACTTCCGGGCTTGCGCCGGTTCGGTAGGAGACAACAAGGTCCTTGCGTTGGAGTTCAGCGACGCTGTGCCGGGGTGGACGGCGGTGTGCCGGGGCGTTGCGGGACCTTCGGCGCCGGGGTGGTGGGGGTCCGTCGGGCGGCGAGCAGCGCGGCGCGTCCGGCATCGGTGAGCGCGACCGGCTGGCCGGCGTGCACGGGGTGGGTGGTGTCCCGGACTGCCAGCCCTGCGTCCTCCAGCCGCTGGAGTTTGGCGTGAGGGATGCGAGTCCCGGAAGCTGCGGTGACGGACAGTCGGCCGGTCAGCAGGTGCTCGTGGAGCTTGGCTCCGCCGGCGATGGCGAGCAGTGCCGCATGGTCGCCCATCGAGAGCGGCTTCACGTCGGGCATCGAGGCCGCTGCGGCGGCCTCGATGGGTTCCAGGGCGGCGAGTACGTGCCGGGCAGCGGCGTCCCGCGCGGTGGCGGCCTCCTGCAGCTGGTCCACGGTGCGGTCGATGCGGGCGAACAGGGCGTCGTCGACCTCGAACTCGCCGCTGGAAAGGCGGTTGAGGAGACGGAGGTAGAAGGTGACGCCGGTCTGGGCCTTGGCCAGCTCCCGGTGCAGGTCGACGAGGTGGGCGTGCGGCTCGTCAAGGACGCCCCGGTCGCGGTAGGTCCACAGGGTGTCGATGTCGTGGCCGGTGACGGCTTCGAGGCGGTGGTCGAGCGGGGAGACCGCACGCCGGGCCGGTGTCGACGTGGGTTCAGGCACGGGCGAGTGCTCCTGGTGTCATCGGGCGTGGCGCGGCGAGGAAGCCCGGGCGGGTCGAGGCAGACCCGGCAGTGCGGTGGGCGGCGGTCCCGGCTTCGGCGCGGGCCCGCGAGCGGTGAGCTGCGGGGGGCGGGAGCGGGCAGCGTGGGTGCGGGCGCTCAGGGGCCGACGGGTCATTCCCAGTCGCTGTCCGACGGTGTCGTAGACGTCGTTGCCCGCCCGTGGCCGTATGGCCACGACGTGGATGTCGTTGTGGTGCACGGACGTCGGCGGAGCGGGGCGCACGGTGTAGACGACCCGCCATTCCTTGCGGGAGTCCACGAGCAGCTTGCGGTGACCCTCCAGGTCACCGGTCAGTTTGATCCCGAACCGCTCGGCGTTCACCACCTCCTGCAGATACGACAGCGTCAGGTCGCGGATGTCGCCGGGGGCCTGGAGAAGGTCGGTCAGGGCCCGGGGATCGAAGCTGAGGCCGAAAGCCGGCTGCCCCGCGCTCATGACGTCGGCTCGTCCGGCTCACCGGAGCCGGGCGTCCCCGCCCCGGCCGTGCCCGTCTCCTTCGTGCGGGCCGAGGGCGGCGGTCCGGGCAGGATCCGGTGTGCGGGCCGTTCCGGTGAGGTCATGCACGCCGACAATGGTCCGTCGGGCGCCCGGACCGCCGTGATGGCGTGGGTGAGGAAGTCCCGGTGCCACACGAGCAATCCGCTCAGGCCGGCTTCGGGGTCCTTGTGCTGCTGGTAGGCGAGCCAGAGCGCGTGGAGCCAGGCCACGACGGCGTCGTGCTCCTGCCACTGCGGGCACCAGGGCGCGGCCGTGGTGACCTCGGCCCCGTACACCGGATTGAGGAAGTCGTCGACCCAGTCGCTCAGGGCGTCCAGTTCGTCCTCGTACTCCTCCCCCTCCAGCTCCAGAATCGGGCGCGGCTCGGCCGGAACGGAAAGTGCGGGTCCGCCGAGCCCCGGCATACCGAACGCGGCGAACGGTGACGGCGGAGTCGGTCCGGTGGCGAGGTGGTCGAGCTGCTGGGCCTGCTCGGCGGACTGCTCCATCAGCTTCCGGACTTGTGCCTCGATTCCTTCGAGGTGAGTACTCGGAATCCTTATCGGCTCCAACTCCCCATCATCGTGGGGCTCTACAGATTCAGGCATGGAAAAGACGGGCCTCCTCGAAGCCGGGGAACAAGAGAAGTGGTGCGGCCGACGGTGCTGGGGCCGTCTGTGGACGACCCCAGCGACAGGCCGCTGGGAGGTCTCCCGAAATCACTTCAGGGAAACGGCGGTGACTCAGGCGGTCAGGACGAGGTCATCCTGGGTGAGGGTCTGACGGACGGTCTCCGCGAGCCGGTCAGCCGCGACGGAGGCGTAGTGCTTGGTCTTCTCCACGCCGATGAAGTCGCGGCCTTCCAGCAGCGCGGCAACACCGGTGGAGCCGGATCCGGCGCAGAAGTCGAGGACGGTACCGCCCGGCGGGGAGATCTTGACCAGCTCGCGCATCACCTCGACGGGCTTTTGCGTGATGTGCTGACGCTTGGCGCCAGAGGGCTGCGAAGCGCTGTAGAGGCCCGGCAGGTAGACGGCGTTGCGGGAGGCGTCCAGCGGCCCGTTGGACGCCCAGACGATGAACTCGCAGTTCTGCGTGAACCGGCCCTTCTGGGGCCTGGCCTGCGGCTTGTGCCAGGCCAGCACCCCGCGCCACAGCCAGCCGGCCGCTTGGATGGCGTCGGTGGTGACGGGAAGCTGGCGCCAGTCGGTGAACAGCAGAGCTGTCCCGCCGGTCGTCGTCAGCCGCTGGGCCTCGGTCATGATCTGGGTGAGCCAGAAGCCGTAGGAGCGCTGGTCCATGTTCTCGCCGGTGAAATCGGCCAGGCCATGATCGGCGTCGGCGGAGGTGTACTTCTGCTTCGCGCTGCGGGAGGTGCGCTCCTTCGCGGTCCGCCCCCCGGAGTTATACGGCGGGTCGGTGATGACCGAGTCGACGCAGTCGTCCGGAAGGCCGGCGAGAACGCTGAGCGCGTCGCCTTGGTGCAGGGAAAAAGGCAAAGAGGTACCCCGATTCGGGTGGGAGAGTGCGGAGAACCCCCAT
This sequence comes from Streptomyces sp. SP18BB07, assembly GCF_036322545.1. Lineage (NCBI taxonomy): Bacteria > Bacillati > Actinomycetota > Actinomycetes > Kitasatosporales > Streptomycetaceae > Streptomyces > Streptomyces sp. SP18BB07. The sequence goes on along the minus strand of NZ_JAQYWT010000362.1, from coordinate 218,464 downwards.
CGCACGGCAGACACCCCGCGGACAGGAATTGGGCGTGCAGAAGCCCAGGGCCACAGACCGGGGAAGAGCAAGGGGGGAGTCCAAAGACTGTAGATGCATAACGCCGGTCGGCCAAAAAGCGGTCTGCCAAGGTGCCGGAATCCGATACCTCATACCGACTTTTTGGTCGACCGGCGATCCGGGCCTACAGTTTTTCATCCGCCCGGCGCACACCGCCGCTGGCGCATTTCCCTTTCCCCCGTCTCACGGAGGTTCCCCCTGCCCCGGCACACCTGACTCACGGCTCTGGCCCGTTCGGCGAGCGGCAACTCGCCTGTCCCGGACCGCTCTCATCGCCCACCACCGGCCGCCGCGTTCCCTTCCACCCTGCTCCCCGCGCCGCGCGGCACGCCGGACACTGCTTCCCGAAGGACACGTCCTTGACGCCTCGTTACCCACCCCTGTCCGAAAGCCCCGGCACCCTAGGGGGCCGCGCCGGTTGAAGGCGCTCGCCGCCGGCATCGGCGTCGTCGTCCTCTGCCCGTTCCTCCTCGGCGGCGCCGCGATGCTGATGGCCTCCTCCAGCGAAGCCGCCCAGGGCTCAACCTCCACCCTCCACTGCGTGACCAGCCCCGACACGGACAAGGTCAGCGAGCAGGTGACCAAGATCCTCGACGGTTCCTCCGGCAAGGACGTCCACATCGACGGCCTCGCCCTGCCCGAGATCCAGATACCCCACGCGGCGACCATCGTCGCCACCGGAATCAGCCTCGACGTGCCCAAGAAGGGCCAGGTCATCGCGCTCGCCACAGCCATACAGGAGTCGAGGCTGCGCAACCTGACATACGGGGACCGCGACTCGCTCGGTCTGTTCCAGCAGCGTCCCTCGCAGGGCTGGGGCAGACCTGAGCAGATCCGCGACCCCGTCTACGCGAGCGAGCGTTTCTACAAAGCGCTCCTTCAGGTGAGCGGCTGGCAGCAGATGACCGTCACACAGGCCGCCCAGGCTGTGCAGAGGTCCGGATATCCGGACGCGTACGCGCAGTGGGAACCGCTCGCGACCGCGCTGCAGAAGGCCATCGCCGCGACGTTCCCCCCCGTCGGCGAGGACGACACCGGTGGGGACAACGAGGCCACGCCTTCAGTGTCCAACTGCGGCACGACGGACGACGGGTCGTCCTTCGGACGGATCCCCGAAGGCGCCGTCCCGAAGGGCTACGCGATCCCCGAGGGGACCGATCCCCGTGCCCGGAAGGCGATCGTCTGGGCGATGCAGCAGCTCGGCACGCTGTACCAGTGGGGCGGCTCCTGCACCAACCCGCGCGGCGCTGACCCCATGGGCCGCTGCGACTGCTCCAGCCTCATGCAGCAGGCATACGCGCACGCCGGTGTCACCCTCACCCGCACGACCTATACCCAGGTCAATGAGGGCAAGGCCGTCTCCGCCAAGGCCCTGAAGCCCGGCGACCTGATATTCAGCCGCGGCAGCGCTGCCCGTCCCGAGCACGTGGGCATGTACCTCGGCGAGGGCCTCGTCATTGAGGCCCCGCGCACGTCCAAGCCTGTCCGGATCACCGCGATCAAGGACTGGACCGTTCTGGCAGCGCGCCGCGTCATCTGACGCTGGCCCCTCCCGCGCCTCGCCCTCGCCTCTTTCTCGTTCTTCCCCTCTGCCCGGGCCCTCTTGGGCCTGCGCATGCAAGGAGCTCCACCATCCCCATGATCTTCCTCGCCGACCACGTCATCCAGCTCGCCTACGACCCGGGCATCTCCCCCAAGGGGGGTGGGCTGCCGGGCCTGTCCGTGCTGAAGAACGTCGTCAACAGCATCAACCTGTTCGGCATCGTGGCTGTGGTCGGCGCACTCGCCGTCTCCCTCGGCGTCTGGGCATGGGGCCACCACACCGGTGGCCACCAGGCCGAGGCGAACGGGAAGAAGGGCGCGGTGGTCGCGGCCGGCGCCGCGCTCGGCCTCGGTGCCGCCAACGGCATCGTCGCCTTCTTCTCCGCTCTCGGTTCCCAGGTCCGCTGATGCCAAAGCCGTCCTTCACCTTGTCCCGATACGGCGCCGGCTGGTCGGCGAACCGTCGCGTCACTCTGATCGCCCTCGCTCTGGCCGGTTTGCTCGCCGTCGCCGGAGCGACCGCCTACCTCACCGGCCGCGGTGAACAGCACCGTTCCTCCTCCAGCGGCCCTGCTGTCCCCTCGTCGCCCGCTCCGGCTTCCCCGGACAGCACCCGGCGACCGGCCACCGGGACAGGGTCGGTACCGCAGCCCCCGGAGGTTGCCGATCCGCTCGCGTTCGCCAGGGCTGCCGCCGGGATGCTCTGGTCCTACGACACCCGCTCCACCAGCCACGCCCAGCAACTCGCCGGCATGCAGGCGTGGATGACGAAGGAGAGCACGTACAGCGACTGGGCCTCGGTCTCCGCGCAGATGCCCACCTCAGCGCTGTGGGCGCAGATGGCCGGTCAGCAGCAGCGCGCCGGCGCCACCATCGCCGAGGGCCATTTCCCGAGTGCGTTCAAGCAGGCTCTTGCCGACGATCCTGCGGCGATCACCGAGGCGTACATCTACGCCGTGACCGTCACCGGCAAACAGACGATTCGCTGGGCGAAGGGCGGCCAGGGGGCAGAAGACCGCTCCCTCACCCTCGCCGTGCAGTGCCGGCCCTCGTCCGACTGCTCGCTCGTCGCCATCGCCCCGAACATCGCACCCTGACCGAAAGGAGAGTCCCGCATGGGGTTTTGTGACCTCCCCCTCGCAAGTACGGTCTGCACGGTCGGGGAAGCCGTGGACTTCGCCTCCGACCCCGGCAAGGCGATCGGCGACTGGATGGCCAAGAGCGCCGGCGAACTCGCCGCCACCTCGGCCGACCTCGCCGCCACGGCAGTCAACTCCACCACCCGCGTCGACCTCAACGCCGCCTGGTTCCGCGACAACTACGCGACGATCCTCCCCATCGGCCTGGTCGTCCTGGTGGCCACGTTCTGCGCCCAGCTCGTCCGCGCCGCGATCCGCCGCGACGGCCAGGCCCTCACCCAGGCGTTCACCGGCACCGCAACAGGTGTGATCTTCGCGTTCGCCGCCATCACCCTGACCACCGTCGCCATCGAAGTGGTCGACGCCCTGTCCGCCGGACTTTTCAAGGCCGCGAACCTCGACATCGCCTCCGCCGTCCGCCGCATCATCAAGGTCGCCGCGCTCCCCGGACTGTCGGCGATGGGCTGGCTCGTCGCCGTCTTCGCCTCCCTCGGAGCAGCCCTCGGAGCCGTCCTGTACTGGGGCGTGATGATGGTCCGCAAGGTCGGCATCCTCGTCATGGTCACTCTCGCCGTGTTCGCCGGGGCCGGCGGAGGCTGGGAGGTCGCCCGCCGCTGGCGCAGGGGCTGGATCGAAGCCACCGCCACCCTCGTCGTCTCCAAGCTGTTGATGACGATCATCTTCGTGCTCGGAATCGCCGCGATGGGCAAGACCGAATCGAAGGACGGTCTGGCCGCGCTCGCCGATGTCCTCGCCGGCATCGTCATCATGATCCTTGTGTTGCTCTGCCCGTACGCGACCTTCAAGTTCGTCCACTGGGCAGCCGAAGGATCCGACGGAGAGTCCCTTCACCGTGCCGGCGGCGCCGGTGCCCAGCTGGCCAAGCAGCACGCCGAACGAGCGGGGAAGAAGGCAGCCGCGATGGCCGCCACCGCCGCGACCGGCGGCGCCGCAGCAGGCGCCGGCGCGGCCCCTCAAGGCCCCGACGCCCTTGCGGACGGCTTCCCCGGCGACATCGCTTCCGGCCCGAGCGACGCTGACTCAGGCCAAAAGGATTCTCCGGGCAACGGGACCGGTGCACCGTCGGGCGGCGACGTCACGTCCGCTCTGGAGAAGGCCGTACAGCCCCCGCCGACCAGTGTCACCGACGACACCAGCTCCCAGGTCGGCGGCAGCCCGGCAGCAGGCGGCTCCGCAGCCGGTCCAGCCGACACATGGCGGTCCGCGCCACCGACCACGAGCCCGCCGCCGCAAGGCGCCCCGCCGTCCTCCAGTTCGCAGACGACGGGGACCAATACCGCGGCATCCTCACCGCCGCCCCCGACCGGCCTGTGACCATCCGCCCGAACCCCTCGGGGGCGGGAGGCGCCGATCGCCTCCCGCCCTCGGGGATCCACCCGCGCCCCTCAGGACCAGCATCCTTTGTCTGATCTTTCCGTCGCGCCGGTCACGGTGAAGTTCCCCCACCGGTCCCGCCGCGGCATCCTCCTCGGCCTCACCCTGCCCCAACTCGTCCTGGTCAGCTGTTCTTTGGCGCTGCTGCTGATCACCGTGGTGTCGACCGGGCTCCTCGGCGCCCTCGCACTGGCCCCCGCGTGGGCTGCGGTCGTCGCGCTGGTGGCCGTGCGCCGCCACGGCCGCTCGCTGATCGACTGGGCGCCGATCGTCCTGCGCTACACACTGCGCCGCCGCAGCGGCCAGACGCTGTGGCTCGCCCGGCCCGTCTCCCGCCCCCGCCAGGACGGCACCCTGCATCTGCCCGGCACCGCCGCCTCACTGCGCGTGGTCACCCCCGGCGACTCCGCCAACGGCGCCGCGGCCGTCCACGACCCGCACCGCCAGACCCTGACGGCCGTCGCCCGGGTCTCCTCCCGCGCCTTCGCCCTGCTCGACGCCGCCACCCAGAACCACAACATCACCGGCTGGGGCCGAGCCCTCGCGGGCATCGCCCGGACCGGGCACGTCGCCACCGTGCAGGTTCTGGAACGCACCGTCCCCGACTCCGGCGACACCCTCACCCGCCACTGGACCCGTCAAGGACACCCACACACACCCGTCGCGGGCCAGGTGTACTCCGAACTGGTCGCATCCGCAGGCCCGGCCGCCGCCCCGCACGAGGCATATCTGGCGATCTCCCTGGACCTCAAGGCCGCCAAGCGCCTCATCAGCCAGGCCGGCGGGGGCCTTCCCGCAGCGTTCACGGTCATGGAGCAGACCACCTCAGCCATCGCTCAGGCCGCCCGCAGCGCCGGACTGACGGTCACCGGCTGGCTGACCGCGAGGGAGATCGCCGCCGTCATCCGCACCGCCTACGACCCCAAGGCCCTGGCCGGCCTGCAGCAATGGTCCACCTCCGGACGCGCCGAGGCCGACCCGGCAGCGGCCGGGCCCGTCGTCCAGGTCGAGGAGTACGACCGCCTCACCACCGACACCGCCCGGCACGCCACCTACTGGATCGAGAACTGGCCCCGCACCGAAACCCACGCCGGGTTCCTGCACCAGCTGATGTTCACCGCCGGCGTCCGGCGCACCCTCTCCCTCATCTACGCGCCCCAGCAGCTGGAGTCCGCACTGCGCGATGTCCAGCGCAAGAAGGCCGCGATCATCTCCGACGCCAACGAACGCGCACGACGCGGGCAGGTCGATTCCGAAGCCGACTCCGTCGAGTACGCCGACGTCAAACAGCGCGAGCGCCAGCTGATCGCCGGGCACGCCGACGTCGCCCTGACCGGTCTGCTCACCGTCTCCGCCGAGACCGACGCTCTCCTGGACGCGGCCTGCGCACAGATCGAGACCGCCGCCGTCACCGCCCAAGTCGACCTGCGCCGCCTGAACTTCCAACAACCGGACGCCTTCACCCTCGGCGCACTGCCCCTGGCCCGCACCGCACTATGACCACCCGTCCCGCCTCGGTACCGCCCGACCGCACCTGACCGGCACAGCCCGTGCCATCAGGCAGGAAGGACCCCTCTCTCTTTGACCTCTTCCTCCCCCGCCAGCCAGGCGCACCCCTACCTTCGCGCCGCGTCCGCCGGGCTGCGACACCACCAGCACGCTCTGACCCGAACCGGCCCCGCTCCTGCCGCGGATCGAGTCCACCTCGATCTGGTCCATGCCCATCTCGCCGCGCTGCTTCAGCTGCTCAACCAGCTCGCCGAGACAACCCGCCCGCCCCATCCCGCGGCAGGACGACATCTCGCCACCGCCCACCTGCGGCTGTGGCAGGCCACCGCCGCCACCCACGACGCCTTCCACCTCCTGCCACCCGCGCACGAGGAGATCCCGGAAGCAGGGTGCCAGCCCGAACGGCTGCCGGAGGGGCCACCCGTGCTGACCATCTGCCAGCGCCACCTCGCCTGCGGACACACCCTCCGCCGCACCACCACCCCCACCGACCTCCACACACCGCCGCACGGCCACACCACCACCTGCAGCCAGTAACCCCACCTCGCCGAAAGGGCCCTGCATGCGCACCGTGAAGCGCTCCACCACCACCGCGGCCATAGCCGCCGCGCTCGTCGCCTCCGCCGCACTCGCGACCGCCAACCCGGCCGCCGCCGCCGACTACCGGTGCACCACCAGCACCAAGTCGATCGACGATCCCGCCTACTCGGGCCCGTGGGCCGACAACTGGGACGTCACCGTCCGCCTGTGCGCCAAGCGCTCCGGCTCCACCGTCTCCACGTACGCCAAGCTCAGCTGGGACGGTCCGGCGTACACCTACGCCGACGACAGCACCATCTTCGACGGCGCGTACTTCAACCTGCAGGTCAAGAAGTCGCAGGCGGGCACCGATCCGGTGAAGAAGTCGAAGAAGTACTACGGCATCGAGTCGCGGCTGGAGAGCAGCGGCTCCGACGCCAACTACAACAACAGCTACACCACTCCCGTCCTCAGCTACGCGATCGGCTCCAGCCGTGCACTGGCCGACGGCGAACTGCGCCTGGACTGGAACAACGACGGGCGCGGGTACTGGAAGCACCTGTTCAGCGCCTCACCGACCGTGTGATCCACAATCCCTCGCGCCGTGATCACCGCCGTCTGAAAGCCGTCCTGCCATGACCCACCGGCCCGTACGAGGCCCCCGACGCGCCAGCGCCAGCCCGCTGTTCACCCCGCACGGCACCGACCGCGCCAGCCGCAAGGCCGCCCGCCGGCAAGCCGCCGAAGCCGTCGCCAAGGCCCGCGCCGCATCCACCGCCCTGCCAGACGGGACCACCGGTGGCGGGCAGGACATGCCGCCCCCGGTCCATCCGCCCGGCGGACGCCCCGGCCCCGCCTCGGCACGGGGGAACAGGCTCAAGCTGCCTGCCCACCGTATGACCACGGCCACCGCCTCCGGCGCGTATCCCTTCCTCGCCGAGGGCGGACTCGGCGCCGAGGGCATCTACATCGGCCGCGACGTCCACGCCGAGGCATCGTTCGTCTTCGACCCCTTCGCCCTGTACGGCAAGGTCGAGGGGTTCACCAACCCGAACCTGCTGCTCGCCGGAGTGATCGGCCAGGGCAAGAGCGCCCTCGCCAAGTCCTTCGCGCTGCGCTCGGTCGCCTTCGGCTACCGCGTCTACGTCCCGTGCGACCCGAAGGGCGAGTGGACACCGGTAGCCGAAGCCCTCGGCGGCCGGTCCGTCGCCCTCGGCCCCGGTCTGCCCGGACGCCTGAACCCCCTGGACGCGGCCCCGCGCCCGGAGAGTGTGGCGGAGGCCGACTGGGCCGGCGAGATCCGCAAACGGCGCCTGCTCCTGCTCGGCTCCCTGGCCCGGACGGTTCTGGGGCGGGATCTGATGCCCATGGAGCACACCGCCCTGGACGTAGCCCTGGACACCGTCGTCACCCACGCCGCCGCCACCGGCCGCACCCCGCTCCTCGACGACGTCGCCGCCACCCTCAACAACCCCGGCACGCTCGACGAAGCCGCCCGGATGATGGCGGGCCAACTCGGCGACGCCGCCCGCGACCTGGCCCACGCCATGCGCCGCCTCGTCCGCGGTGACCTGGCCGGAATGTTCGACGCCCCGTCCACCGTCGCCTTCGACCCCAGCAGCCCGATGCTCACCATCGACCTGTCCCGGCTCGGCGGCTCCGGCGACGACACCGCCCTCGTCCTCGCCATGACCTGCGCCTCCGCCTGGATGGAATCCGCCCTCACCGACCCCCAAGGCGGCCGACGGTGGATCGTCTACGACGAAGCCTGGCGCCTCATGCGCCACCCCGGACTCCTCCAACGCATGCAGTCCCAGTGGAAACTCAGCCGCGGACTCGGCATCGCCAACCTCATGGTCATCCACCGCCTGTCCGACCTGCTCACCGCCGGCGACGCCGGATCACAAGGCCGCGCCCTCGCAGAAGGCCTCCTCGCCGACTGCTCCACCCGCATCATCTACCGGCAGGAAACCGACCAACTCCACGCCGCCGCAGCGCTACTGGGCCTGACCTCGGTCGAGACCCAGGCCATCGCCCACCTCAACCGCGGACGAGGGCTCTGGCGAGTCGCCGGACGATCTTTCATCGTCCAACATCAACTCCACCCCCACGAGCTGACGTTGTTCGACACCGACGCCCGCATGCAGTGAGTCTCCAACCGGTTCCCGGCTTCTGCGCCCTTGCTCCGCATGAACCCGAGGGTGGCTAGCCGTCAAAAAAGGGGGCATTCGCGGCCGTCGGCTGCCGGGAAACCGTGGCGCCCCGCCGGACAGGACGCGGTTTCCCCACCACAACGCCACCCACAAATCCTTTCCCCCCTCATCCCCCACCAGGAGCGCCTCATCGAGACCCATCCCATCGCCTCACTCTTTCCGCAGCTCGACGAGGACGAGCTACGCGCTCTAGCCGACGATGTCCAGGCACGCGGCCTGCTTCACCCCATCGTCCTCGATCCCCAGGGCCGTCTCCTCGACGGACGCGGCAGGCTCAAGGCGTGCGAAATCGCCTCCGTCGAGCCGGAGTTCGTGACGTACGAGGGAGGCGACCCCAGCGGATACGTCCTCTCGGTCAACCTCCGCCGTCGCAACATCAGCAAGGGGCAGGCGGCGATGATCTCCGCCAAGGCCCGCTCAGAATCTGAGCAGCAGCCGTGTTCAGGCTCTGAGCAGTCCACCCGTTCAGTAGCTGAGCAGACGGGCCTGTCCCTGGGGCGTATCAGCCAGGCCAACATGGTGCTGCAGCACGCCGCGGACCTGGTCGAGGCCGTCATCAACGGCGCCATGGGCCTGGACGAGGCATATTCCATCGCCAGGGAGAACAAGGCCAAGGCCAACTCCGCCGAGGTGCAGCTCGCCCGGCTGCGGGAGGAGGACCCCGAACTGGCCGACCGGGTCGTCGAGGGCGCCCTCACCCTGGCCGGCGCGTGGGCGGAGCGCACCGAGCGGGTGGAGGAGGACAAGCGGCAGCGGCGGGTGGCCACCCGGCTGCTGGACGAGGTGGTCCCGCCCCTCGCCCAGGCCCGCGGAACCCGTACGTTCGGCCGCTACGACCCCGAGTACGCCAGCGGCACCCCCATCTCCCGCGAGACCATCGCGCACGCCATGACCGCGCTGGCCGAGATGGACCAGGTCTGGCAGGAGCGTGACCTGCCGTGACCGCCACCGCCGAGATCCGCCTGCAGCACCTCGTCGAGCAGAGCGCCGTCGCGCTCACCGACGCCACCGGCCGCTTCCACAGACGCCACCTCACCGATACGGTGCGCGAGCAACTCGTCCGCGAGGACCTCCACCCTCACATCAGGGCCGCCGCGCTGGACCGACTCGCCCAGAGCCTGGTCACCGGCTTCGGCGAACAGCGCAACCCCCGCCGCAGACGGACCGGGCGCCTCTTCCACCCCCAGGACGTCATCAAGCTGGGCAACGGCATCTGGGTCTGGATGGACCGCGCCACCGACTCCGACGTCCTTGAATGGCGCCGCCTCTCCCGAAAGAACCGGGCACGCGTCGACCTGGCGGACAACGAGATCCAGGACTACACCGACGACGTCCTGGACGCCTTCCGGACCCATACCGACCTCGTCCACCTCGGAGACCTCGAACGCGCCGTCTTCGGCTGGAGCGAAGACCACACCGACCAGGGCGAGTTGTTCGGACCGTGACCCCCATGATCTGCGGGCCTGGGCGTCCCCGCCCGGCCGGCAGCGAACCCACGGCCCCGCCGGCAAGACGTCCGCGGCCTGCCGTGTCCCGCTCCTCATCCCTCCGACGTCTTCACGAGGGTCGGCCCGATGAAGGCCCGCCTCACCGTTCGCCTGGTGCCCTGTGCTGTACCTCGGCACGCCGTCGGGGCCTGAGATACGGGCGGCGATGAGCGCCGGACGGATCGGCTGTATGACCACCCCGGCGCAAGGCGCCCGGATCCCCGACGGAGCCTTGTTCGCCTGTGACAACTCCAGGTTCGGCAGCGACGGCAAGGGCCGCTACTGGCCCGGCGCGGAGGCGTGGTTCGACTGGCTGATCCGGACCGTCCACCGGTACGGGCCCGACCGCTGTCTGTGGGCGCTCGCCCCGGACCAGCCGTTCGATGCCGCCGCCACCCTCACACAGTCCCTGCCGTGGCTGGCCCGCATCCGTGAGCTGGGCGTCCCCGCCGCGTACGCGGCGCAGGACGGCTGCGAGGAACCCGGGCTGCTGCCGTGGGACGCCTTCGACATCCTGTTCCTCGCCGGATCGACCGAGTGGAAGCTCGGCCCGGTCGCGGAGCGGCTGGCCCGTGAGGCGAAGGCGCGCGCGGCAAGGCCGTGCACATGGGGCGCGTCAACTCCCGTATCCGCCTGGGGATCGCCGAGTGGCTCGGCTGCGACACCGCCGACGGAATGTATCTGGCGTACGGGCCCGACAAGAACCTGCCCCGGCTTCTGAGATGGCTCGACGAACTCGACGGCCGCCCCTCCCTCGTCGGCCCCCTCACCGCCACGCCTCTGCCGCCCCCACCACTCGCCACGACACCGAGAAGGCACCGATGACCCAGCCCCGCACTCCCACCGACCCGACCAGTCACTACGTCTACGGCCGCATCATCCTGGACCTGACCGACCGGCTCAACGCCACCGAGTCGTTCGAGAAAGCGGCCCAGTTCGTCGATCACATTCTGGAACCGACCGACGGGCTGCTGGAACGCCTCGCCGAGTTCTTCGAGGCAGTAGCCGAGAAGGCCAAGGAGTCCGAGGCCGACGACGGCTTCGACCTGCACGACGATCTCCAGGAGGCCGCCGCCACGGTGCGTGCTCTGGGCGAGGATCTGCACGTCGCGGTCGACCGTCTCAAGGTCCTTGCACCGCCGCGGCACCACGGTCGACGGCACTCCACGGCCGACGCCGCCGGGAGGCGCTCGCCCGGGTTTCCGTCACCGTCGGGCTCGTCCCACGGCCCGTCCACCGGCCGCAGCCGCTGACCACCCGCCAGGGGAACGTGCCCCTGCGCACCGACCTGCCCGGCTTCGCCACCGCCCTCTCCCGCCGTCTGCCCGGCGGCAACTGGCGCACCCAGGAGCAGACGTTCGCCACCTTCGAGGAACAGTGGCCCGTCGCTGGTCTGCTGTGGGACGCCGGGCCCGCCCGCTCCGCGCTGCTGGACCACCCGCTGGAGTCCGGTGCGGTGCTCCACGGGCCCGGCGGTACGCAGCTCTCCGTCACCGTACGGCCGTCCCGTCCGCGTCAGTTCCTGGTGGCGGCGCTGAAGCCCGAGGGCGTTCAGCGGCACAACTTCAGCGTGGTGGACGACCCGATGGGCATCAGCGTCCCCGACGATCCGGTCCGTGCCGCCTGCGCCGTCGCGCGCCGACTGCTGCCCCGCTATCTGCGGGCCCTGAAGGCCGTACGCCGCGATGCCCGTGCCCGGCCCGAGCCGCCTCACCGTCCTGCCGCCCCGGCAGTCGCCCGGTCCGTCACCCTCATCTGGCATCCCGACGGCGTGGTCGGCGCACCGTACGACTCGGTGCCCGCCGACGCCCGCGCGGTGCTGTACGGCTGCCGCTTCACCTATGACCTGGACCAGTACGCGTTCGTGCTGCCCGCCTCCGCCTCCGACGCCGAGCGTGCCCTGCTGCTCCAGAGCGTCATCCGGCTGCTCACCGCCCAGGGCATCGGCGTCGACTTCCGCCACGCCACCCCGCACATCCCCGCCCCGCCATCCCGCCCGCACCCGACCGGACCCGGCGTACCGCTGCGCCCCGCGCAACCGCCGCCCACCGTAAGGCGATAGCCCCTCCACCCCGTACTCGCGAGTTGCCCGCTGTCCGAGTCCGACCTTGACCAGCGCCTGCTGCTGCACTCCGTGGCCGACCGGCTCGACACCGTCGCCGACCACCTCCCACTCCCCGACCAGATCGGCCCGGATCCGGCACTGAGCGAGATCCTCGACGACGAAATCCGCCACCTCGCCAGCCTGCTCGGCTACCTGGCCGGGCAGCACGCCTTCCGCCACCGGGCCGCCATGCGCTACCCGAGCAGGATCACCACCGCCGGCCGCCGTACCGCTCTGGCTCTCGCTTCGGCCGCCGCGCCCGCCGGTGCCGCGCTCGCCGCCCTCGGGGCGGCCGTCCACCACCTCGGCCACCTCGCCGACCTCACCCACCAACCCCGAGGTCCCGCCCGTGACCGGGCGACCATCGCGGTGCAGCAGGCGCTCGCGGACCGCATGGGCGACGTCCGTACGCATCTGGCCCGCGCCGCAAAGGAGCTGCGGACCACCGCCGACACCCGCACGACCCCGCACACGTTCCCGGTCCGCACACCCCCCGCCGCCACCTCGACCTCCACGTCCCGTACCCGCTAGCCGCTCACACCCCGGAGCCTTCCCCATCCCCCTCGACGTCTCCGGCCGTTGCACGAGGAACCACCGTTGTACATAACCGAGTTCGCCCACGCGCTCGCCGACCGGCTGCCCGGCTGGCACCCCTCCCCCGCCTCGGTGCCCCTGGCCGACGACCCGGCCAGCAACCGGATCTGGGACACCGGCCCCCTGCCCTACGCCACATTCTCCACCGACGGCTTCCACCGCAGCGTGCTCACCCACCACTGGGGACTGCAGCTGTACGTCATGCCCCGCCCCCACCGGCCGAACGAGTACCTTGTGCTGCCGATGCTGCCCGGCAACACCAGCCACCAGCACGTCCAGGGCCTGCGCGCCCCCCGCGGCATCACCGTCCCCACCGACCCCGCCCGGGCCGCCACCCAGCTGCGCCGCCGGCTCCTGCTCGACTACCGCCTCACCTCCGCCATCGCGATCCGGCGCAGCAGCCCCGGCCGGCTCCAGGTCCACGTCGCCTTCGACTCCCAGGGGCGTCCGCGGATCCGCACCGGCTACATCGGCGTCTTCAACGACCTGCTCGCGCACGGTGAGTTCCTCCTCGACCCCGCCACCGGCGAATGCCACCTCCCCGACACCCTCACCCCCGAGGAGACCCGCCGCCGGCTGGTCCAGGGCCTGCAACGCCTGCGGTACCGGGATTTCCACGTCACGGTGGACTCCCCTGACGGCCCCCGCTCCCACCCGCCCCTGGCCCGGCCCGACTTGCGCAGGGGGCACCGCCGGTGAGCCAGAGCCACAACGCCTTCGTCCATGCGCGGCTGGCCACCTGGCAGCGCCGCATCAACGACACCGTCACCACACTGTCCGTGCCGCAGACCGGGAACGCGTCGCCGGGGCTCGTGCCGGTGCTGGAACAGTTGGTCGCGGTGTACAACGTGTCCACCGGTCTGGTCGCGGACCTGCGACAGTCCGCCGACAGCCCCCTGGCGACGACCAGTCCGGGGCGTGCCTATCTGGCTCGGCTGGCTGCCGCTCTCGCCCACAGCAACCGAGCAGCCACCCACCTGAGCACGGCGGTGACCGGCCTCGCCGACCTCCACCAAGCCGCTCCCCGACCCGGCGCCGCCGACCGGGCCGAGCACATGTTGAACATCGCCCTCGGCCACGCCGCCGCGCTGCGCAGCCTCCACCGGGCACACCACGCCCTCACCCGCCCGCCCGATGACACTCAACGGCCGTCGGAGCCGTCCCCGTTGCCGGCAGTCGGCGAGCAGCACCACCGTGCCGCCGACGTCAGTGGCGTCCGCCCCGTACGCCGCCGTCCCTGACCCGCAGCGCCCCAACCACCCACCGCCCGTACGTCCTTGGAGAAACTCCTGGCCACCCGTTCCGTCATCGCCCGTCCCACCGACACCGGATACGCCGGGGTCTGCGTCCAGTGGGACGGCTACCCCAGCGACCGACTCTCCCTCCTCCTCACCGCCCACCGGTACCGTTTCGGCGGCGACCTCGACGCCCTCGCCCGGCACCTGATCGACGAGGCACCAGAGGGCTGGGGGGAGCTGGGCACCGACCTCCTCGACGGCGCCCCCGCCTCCTTGCGGACCGAACTCGTCGGCGACGACGACCGGCCCAGCAGCAAGCACGACGCCATGGTCGTCATCACGATCGGCGATGTCGGCCCCGAGTTGCACACGTTCACCGAACAGTCCAGCGGAGACCTGGACTGGGGCTACGTCCTGCACCCGCACGGCATCGAAGTTATCTCCCTCCACGCGGAAGCCCGCGGCCCCGTCGTCGGATGGGACACCGACCCCCGCACCCGGTTCAGCAACTCCCCCTACCGCTGGCGCCCCGGCAACCCGATCCCCGTCACCCGCCCGACCAGGGCCGTGGCCACCGCACCACCCACTCCCCCGGCGCGCACCGCCACGCCGCAGCCCGTACCCCGCCGCTGACCGCGCCACCGTGCCACTGCCGCGGAGACCTTCCTGCCCGCCCTCAACGCCAAGACCACCGTCATCACCGCAACCCAGACCCGCCGAGCGTGGCGAGTACGGAAGCAGCCGAGGTGATCTGATGCCCTCATCCGTCACCCCGAGCACGCTCGACCGTCTGGCGCGGCGCCTGGACGGGCTCGCCGACCAGGTTCCGTCCACACCCGAGGCCATCGATCCGGTCACACTCACCGACGACATCAGCATGCTGGCCCACCACCTTCAGCACGCCCTCGAATGCGCCCAGGACCGTTTCACCGCACCCGCAACCGTCCACCCGCCCGGGTGCACCACCCTGGTCCAGCTCGCCACGGCCACCGCTGGCATCGCGCACGCCCTGCACACCCTCACCGAAGCCCTGGCCTACGCCACGACCGGCTTCCAGCGCGAAGGGACGGAGAAACCCATCCCCTCCCACCTGCGCAACGACCCCCAGATACTGCGGACCCTGGCGGCCGAGCACTGCGTCACCGCCCGCTTCCGGCTCCGTGACACCGCCACTGCCCTGCGCGAGGCATCCTCACCGCCCCGGCCGTCCGCGCCACGAGCATCCAGGCCGCGGACCCAGCCGGCCACCACCTCGCAGTCCGGACAGTCCACCCGCCGCTGAGCCTGCCGAAGTACCCCACCCATCTCTGCGAACCCTGCCGCCAAGATCCTGCTCGTCTACAGCCGCGCCGCCGGTCTGCTCGCCATCGCCCACGGCTAGCAGTACCGGTTGGCCCACACCGCCCTGGAACAGGCCGGATTCACCAGCCGGAAAGACGGCAGCCACCACCTTCCCGGCCCGGACTTCCAGACCGCCGTCGCACACCTCCTGCCGCTCGCCCAACGCCACCGCACCACCGCGCGGGTCAGTTCACGCCCGTTCGTCGGCGACGTCGCCGACCAGATCGCCGGACACCTGCCCGGGACCTGGAGCACACAGGTCGAGATCTACGCCCACCCCCACTGGCACGGCGATCTGCTGCCCTGCCTCTGGGACCGCGGCGAGTTCGTCCAGGCCGTGGAGGAGCAGCGGGTGCCGTACGCGGTGAAACTGACCAGCGACACCGGCATCGAACTCCTGCTCGCCGAGCGGAACGGGGATCCCGCACACGGCTATTTCCTCGCGGCGCTCGCGCCCCAGGAGTTCGACGACAGCTACGACAACCCCTACGCCCCGCCCGGCATCGTGCTTCCCCCACACTCCGGCCCTGCCGCCGCGGCGATCACGGACACCTACCTCCCGGCCTACCGGGGAGCCCTGCACGAGCGGCGTCTGGACGCCGTGGTCACGGCACTCGAGCGGCGACGCGACGAGTACGACACCGCGGCGGCGATTCGGGGGACCGGCCTCGCCGGTGACGGCACCGCGCTCACCGGCCGCGCACGACTGGAGGTGAACAGGGCCTTCGCCGAACGGGCCTGGCACGCCTTCCGAGCCGTCCTCACCCACGCGCCCTCCCTGCTCCACCAGTGCCGTGCCACGCTCGCGGACGGTTCCACCGACGCCGCGATCGTGGAGCAGCTGAGCGAGGGGCTGACCCCCAGCCAGGCGGCATTCGACACCTGGCTTCGCAACAACCTCCCTACTGACGTCCAGCCCACCGCCCGCGTGCAGCCGCTGAAGGAGGTACGCGTCCGGCTCGGCCTGGAGGCGGTGCCGGCCATCGAAACGTGGCTCACTGAACGCGATTCCTTCGTACGCATCGCCCGTGCGGCCGAACCCGTCGGCCCCACCCGGACGCTGCCCGGCACCACCTCCGCCCCGGCGCCGCCCGCCGTGCGATGCCCACCCGAGCCTCCGGCTCCACGCCGGTGACCCGTAGATGAGGATCCGCCTCTGTTCCACCACTTCCGCTTCCGAACCGACCCCGAGCACGGCTACATCGCCACCGCCGGCCCGACCTTCACCCCGCACCTGGCCGAATGGTTCCTGACCCGCGAGCAGTTCGAGCCCGTCCCCTTCTCCCCGGGGCTGTACCGGCTCACCGACCCCGACCGCGACGCACTGCGCCGCACTCGCCAGGCCGTCCGCGACCTGCGCAACCTCGGCTACGCCGTACAAGCCGACAGAACACTCGACCCCGGCCCTGCACCGGCTCCCGCACCGCCGTCGGCCGGTAACGACCGGGCCGAGCAGCGCTCACGCATCGCACGGGCCGCAGCACGGCTTCCCTCGCGCATCACCGCCCTGGCCCGAGGCACTTCCACGCCCCCTGCGTTCACCGTCACCACGCCGGTCCCTCGCCGGGGACGGGGCCGATGAACACCGCCGAGCCGATCCGTATCCTGCGCGGTCCGGGCGGTGAGGTCGAAGTCGAAGGAGCCTACGACGAGTTCGCCGGGCTGATCCTGGCCCGGGCCGGGTTCATGACCTTCCCCGCCCTGCGGGGGCAGTGGGTCCGGCTGCCCTTCGACCTCGGACGCGACTGGGAGAACCGCCACGCGTCCTGGGCCGCCGAGATGCTGAACGCAGCCCGCTACCCCGTACACCTCGACCCCGACCTCCGGATCCCGCCCCCCGGCCAGCCCACACCGCCTCCGGCAATCCGGCCGGCGCCGGACGCGCCGAAAGGACACCGGACACGCCGCTGACCATGACCGCCCACAAGCAGCCGATCCCCCAACACCCCACCGCTTCCCGCCACCACCGGTAGGAGATCCGCTTGCCCGAAGCACCAGCAGAGCCGTTCATGACGATCCGGCACACCATCACCGGCGAGATCACCACCACCGGCTACAACGCCGCCGCCCGGCGGATCCTGCTCCAGGCCGGCTTCGAAGAGACGCCAGGCTGCGCCTGCCGAGCGACGGAAGGCGGTACGGAGCGGACGCACGGGCCTGCTCGGCAGCCAGCGAGCTGCTCGTCGCCGGCCATCCCGTGCATCTGGACCGAGCCCTCGGTCGGCCGGTGAGCGCCGACGGTACGCCCCGGTTGGCCCGGTCGCCGATGTCGGCACAGTCCGTGATCCGCTCCGAGAGCGGCCAGCCTCTCCAGCGCATCGCCAACCCCGTCCGCACCCGTACCTGTTGAAGGGGCCTCGTTGTGACCACATCCGGAACGCCTACCAGTCCAGCGCGGACCAAGGGCGGCGAACTACGGGCCAAGGTGGCCCGACTGCTGGCCGGCCGGCCGGCGGACACGCTCACGATCGGGGACATGGCCAGGCAGCTGGGCCACTCCCACGGCGCCGTTCGCAACGCCGCCCTTACCCTGGTGAGACGCGGCGAGGCCGACCAAGGCGGAACCGGACAACCGGAGTTCCGCGCGAACGCGAAGACCGCCGCAGCCGCGCAGACTGCTGTGATCAGCCCACCGGGCACCCACTCCCCCCGCGCCCAGGCGGCGACGGCCCGAACGACCATTCCCGCAGCAGCCACGCCCAGGCAGACCGGCCCGATCCGCCGTGCGGGGGGCCAGGTCTACCACCCCCGGGAGCTGGCCGATCTGCCCGACGTCGAGGCGTTGAATCGCTTGCGCGACGCCGACGTGCCGGTGCTGCTCTACGGCCCTCCGGGCACCGGCAAGACGAGTCTGGTCGAGGCGGCGTTCGAGGACCTGCTCACCGTCGCCGGTGACGGCGACACCACGGTCGGCGACTTGATCGGCGAGTACACACAGGACGACGCGGGAGCCTACGTCTTCCAGTACGGTCCGCTGGTCACCGCGATGACCGAGGGCCGAGCCCTGCTGATCGACGATGCCACCTTGATCTCACCGAAGGTCCTGGCGGCGTTGTATCCCGCGATGGACGGGCGCAGGCAGATCCAGGTCAAGGCCCACAAGGGCGAGACCATCAAGGCCGAGCCGGGCTTCTACGTGGTGGCGGGCCACAATCCCGGCGTCCACGGGGCGGTTTTGACGGAGGCGCTCGCGAGCCGGTTCAGCGTGCAGATCCAGATCGGCACGGACTATGACCTCGCCCTGGCGCTGAGGATCGATGCCCGGGTGGTCCGGGTCGCCCGACACCTCTCCCGCCAAGTCGAACTCGGCGAGCTGGGCTGGGCCCCCCAACTGCGAGAGCTGCTCAGCTACCAGAAGACCGAGGCCGTCCTCGGCACCAAAGCCGCGCTCGCGAACCTGGTCGGCATCGCTCCTGTGGAGGATCGCGACGCCGTCGCCGCTGCCGTCATCAAGGCTGCTGGCGTCAAGGAGGTCGCTCCCCTCACCCTCGGCAAGCAGCTTCCCGCCTCGGCCGTCCGGCAGCCCCCGGGCAGCACCGGCTCCGCGCACCGGGGCCGCTCGCGATGAACGCCCACCACCACGTCCAGTCCCCCGCCACCACGCCGGACGACGACGCCGACCTCGCGCGATGGGACGACGACGGCGCCCCACCCGCGCAACCCCGTTCCTCCCCGGACGCGTGGCTGCGCGTGGGAGCCGAACTCGGCGACCGGCTGGTCGCCCTCTCCGGCCGCCAGGACCTCCTCGTCACCTGCCGCCCCGGCACGCGCAGCGGCGCGCCGGCCGCGTTCTTCCCCACTCTGGGCGAGGTCGAGTTCGACGCCGGCCTGTTCGCCCCGCTCCAGCCACACGAGATCCATCCGCGGATCGTGGGCGACGAGGAGCGGTATCCCACCGCCTGGGGAGTGTTCGTCCACGAGGCCGCGCACGCGGCCCACTCCGTCTGGACGGCGCCTGCCGGAGCCAACCCCCGTCTCGTCGAGGCCGCGCTCCTGCTGGAGGAGAGCCGTGTCGAAGGCGCACACCTGATCACGCGGCCCACGGACCGCACGTACCTGCGCACCAGTGCCCGAACCCTGGTCATGCCCGACATCGCCCACCCCACCCTCCAGGGCATCGAGCACGCCGCCGCCGTGGCGGCCCTGGTCCTCGGCCGCCGTGACGTCGGCATCCTGGACGCCGGCGAGACCCGGGCCGTCGCCGATCTGTGCGAAAAGGTGCTGGGCGCAAACCTGCTGGCCACACTCACCCGCATCTGGACCGCAGCCCACCAGTGCGCCGACCACGACGCCACGACCATGCTCGCGCACGCCCAAAAATGGTGCGACGCTCTGGACACCGCGGCCCCCGCCCTGCCCGTGCCGGAGAACCTCACCGATCTGCTGTCCGGCGCCGTGGGGGTCGTCATGGACAGCACGGCAGCCACCGACGCCGCCGACCTTGCGGCACAGGCCACAGCGACCAACGCCATGGCCGCGCAGTCCAAGGCGCAGGCTCAGGACCGCGCCCAGCGGGCCGGCCAGCGACGCAAAGCCGCCGCCACCGCCAAGTCGGTCTTCAACGCCCGTGGCACCACCGTCACCCCCGACGGCACACCGGCGCCCAACAGCAACCCGGTCACCGGCACCCGCAGGCCCACCGCCGCCGAGCAGAGCGCCGCCGCGCGCCTGAGCCGCGCCCTGCGCGCCGCCGCCTACCGCGAGCGGACCGAGGAGCGGACCACCAGCCCCACCCCGCCCGGCCGCCTCAACATGCGCGCGGCCCTCGCCCGCGACGCTCAGCGCGCGGCCGGGTCAGTCCCCACCGCGGAACCGTTCACCCACACCCGCCGCCGGAACTCCCCCACCCCACCGCTGCGTGTGGGTATAGCCGTCGACGTCTCCGGCTCCATGCGTGCCGCCTGCGCGCCCGTCGCGTCCGCTGCCTGGATCGTGGCACGCGCAGCAGCCCTGACCGACCCCGACTCCCGTACCGCCACCATCGCCTACGACAGGCACCTGACCGCATTGACCCGACCCACCCACCGCGCACCAGAGCGCGTGACGACGTTCGATGCCAACGGCGGCCACCACAACCTCGCCGACGCCATCGACGCACTCGACCACGGCCTCGAACTCAGTCGCCCCGGCGCCGGCCGCCTCCTCGTGATCGTCACCGACGCCCGGTACCGCAGCGACGAAACCGCTCAAGCCGTCACCCGCGTCAAGCAGCTCACGACCGCCGGCTGCGCCGTACTCCAGCTCACCCTCACCGCGAAGTCCCACCATTTGCCGGGGACCACCTTGCTGCACCTGCCCCAGCCCTCCAGCGCTCCCGTCGCCATCGCCACGGCGGCCACAGACGCCATCCGCAGGACACGCTGAGACAACACAGAAGACAGAAAGCAGGAACAACTACGTGGCAATCCGTAGACATTGGACCGTCACTCACTCCTGCGGCCACGAGGCCCAGCACGATCTGTCGAACCGACCCGCCGACAGCCGGGCCGGCTTCGCCCGGTGGCTCGCCGAACGCACATGCAGTGACTGCTGGAAGGCCGCCCGCGACGCCGACAGCGCCGGCAAGGAAGAGTGGCTCGCCGCCAAGCGCGCCGAGGAACAGCAGACCGCAGCCCAGTGGGCCGAGCAGTTCGAGATGCCGCCGCTGGAGGGCACCGAACGCGCTCTGAGCTGGGGCGAACGCTCCCGCCACCAGCTCGTCACCCGCGCCTACACCGCCCTGGTCACCGAGGGCACCTGGAGCGAGACCGACTGGGCGGTCGCGGAGGAGAAGATCCGCACGGTCACCAGGGCCAGCTGGTGGATCGACCAGAGGGATGCCGACGGCACCGATCTGCCGGAACTCCTCGACGCCGCCACCGAGGCCGACCGCGGAACCGAAAACCCGTACCGGTAGAACCGCCTGCGGCTGGTGAGCATCACCAGCCCCGATGCCGCCCGCCTGACGGACGGCCTGCGCCAGCAACTCGGCGGTCCCGCTGCCCACGCGAGATCGGGTCTCCGTCTCCGCGACATCGGCCGGTCACGTCCCCGGGCGGCCGGACCGGCACCGCCCGCTCACCTCATCGCGGGTGAACAGATGGCTCAAGTTGCCTTGATTGGCACATGCGTGCGATGAGACGGTGGCGTGCCCAAGGGGGGCCTGAGTCCCTCTGGGACTGTCGTCATCCTTTGCTGCGCGCCAGATGAGTTCTCCTGCCGGCTGCTTCGCGGGACGTGTGGTGCGCAGCCTCATCAGGTGAACGGGGACTATGAGAATGACGTTGCGCCGGACCTTATCCACCGCTGTGGCGGTCGGGGTCCTGACCGGGGCCTGCTCTCACGCCGGCTGGGGCCAGAACTGCACGAGGTAGCGCTCAACGCCCTCGGCGATCCCATCCTCCTCGACGACGCGAGCCACCTCCTCGCGGCCGGAGCAGTACACCCGCACACGCCACTCCCGGCCGGAAGCCCCCAACTCGATCACATCCTCGATCGGGCCGTACGCCACCGCCCACACCCCCAGAGTGCCCGTCGCGGACCTCACAATGGTGTCGGCCCGCTGGTCCCACACGCGGCTGGTGTCCACAGGTGGTTCGCCGTCCCACACCTGAGCGGTCATCGCCGGCGTGTGAGTGTGACCAGCGCTCTCGATATCGACCCGGCCAGGATGAGCGGTCACGAACACGCCCTCATCCATGACACGCCCGCCTGGATAGGCAACCTGGGCCGACTCCTCGTCCTGCAAGGACATCCCGTAGAAATCCACCTCGGGTTCGAGTTCCTGCTCCCTCACCATCCGGGACTCAGACACAGCACTCCCACTCCTCCAAAGGTCACACACGGCCCGTACCCCATACGCCGGGGAATGCCTCACGGCCCCGTCCCAGAAACCTCACTGCCGTCAACAACCCTCGTCCTGGTCTCCGGTGTCCGGAACTCCCCGTTCTCACTCTCTAGGGCGGGGCTCCGACTATGCCGCAGGCTGCGCGTGTTACTGCGTACCGCACAGCGCCCATGCCTCGGGGTGCGAGGGGAACGCCCGGCAGCGCATCGTCCTGGTCTACGTGCACGCCCCGGCTGTGATGGTGGATCGACCAGCGTGACGCCGAAACCACTGACCTGCTCGAACTCCTCGACGCAGCCGCTGCGGCGGACCTCGGGACGGAGAACCCGTTCCGGTGACGGCAGGGGGAACATAGCCGGGAAACGCCGGTTAGCCAAACCGGCGTTCCTGCGGACCATTGTTCCTCCCACCCCGCCACCGAATGCGTGGAAGGAACCCATGTCCCAGCCCCCGCCCACCTCGGCCTTCGCGCCGACGCCCGACCCGCTCACACCCGCCCGGGACATCACCCACCAGCACTTCCAGAGTGGTGACACCGTCATCGTCGTGAAGGGGGTCGCCGGTGGAGAACTGTGGGGCGACGCGATGCGCGTCGTCGCCCCGTCCTGGCACACCCCGACCGACGAGGACGGCTGGCGGCTGTACGACGCGACCGGCGGAGCCCAGTCCTACATCACCGCCCACCCCCGCTACCTCGTGCACCTCTCGCGCCGCTGCCCGGACTGCCTGATCCACCTGCGGGCCATGGAGGACACCCTCCGTGCGCGGTTCGCCGGCCGCGAGGAGCTGATCGACTGCGGCTGGTACACCACCACCGCCCTGGGCCAGCTCGTCCACATCGCCGACGTCCGCAACGGCCGGTGACACCCCATCCTCATGAGCGATCCCACAGCCCGAGGCGACGCTGGGGGCCGGTCCCGCCGAACGATGTGCCTCACGGAGAAGAGGGTCGTCGCCCACTGGCCCGGGCACCCCGGATGTCCGTCCAGTGGGCCGAGCGCCTCGAAGTCCCCTGCCTGGAGGATCCGTTCACCGCCGGGTGCGGTCGACGACCGGCGGACTGGCCGTGTCACCGCCCGGGCCACCACCGGCCGATCACCTTAGGAGAAACGTCTCTTTGCCCCGTACCGACCGTTTCCTGGACGTCCGCCTCGACTCTCACTCCGGTGAACTCCTCGCCCGTGGCGGGGACGTTGAGGCGCACAGCGTCCTGCAGCGGGCGGGTTTCGTCGCCGTCGTCCGTCTCCACGAGACCTACCACCGGGCGCCGGTCGGCCTCGCCCAGGACGACGAGAGGCGTCTCGGCACCGACGCGGTCGCCCGTCTGCGGGCCGCCGGTTATCACGTCGACTGCGACACGGCTTTCGACACCGCCGCCCGTCCGGCCGCATATCCGTCGCTGGGCTCCCTGGTCGCCCACCTCGCCGAGCGCGTTCGCGAGGCCGTCACCACGGACGAGGCGGCCGATGCGCTGACCGAGCTGACCGCAGCCCATGACGGTGTCCTGGCCGCGCTGGAGGAAGTCCTCACCGCCACCGCCGACTTCCACGACGGGCTCGGCGCACCGGCCGACCCGTACATCGCCCGGCGGCTGCGCCACCTCGCCGACGAGTACCTGCGCGTCATCCGCAACGACCTCGGGCACACCCGCAACGAGCTGGCCGACCGGCACGCCCCGCACCCCGGCCGCAGCACCTGCACCGAGCAAGTTCCCGCCACCGAACGCGAGCGCTCCGCCGTATGTGCCTGCCCTCCCCCGCCACGCGCCCTCCCGGCCCCGCCGCCCCCAGTGGCCGCCGGACCGCGCCGCTGAAACTCCCCCTCCGCCCCTAGGACACCATGCACGATCACGACATCTCCGAGCGCCTCGCCTCGTACGCCGACGTCCTCGCCGGTGAACTCCCCGGCACCTGGACCACCTTGCACCTGCCGCCGGATGCCAAGGACGATCTCGCCGAACTGGCCGACCAGATCTGGGACCTGGACCTGGTCGCCGCCCGTCTTGCCGAGCACCCGCTGCAGCAGGCCATCGTTCTGAACCGCCCGGACGGCGCCCAGCTCGTCCTGCTGGACCGGCCAGGCGCACGCGAGGGCTTCCTCATCGCCGCCGTCGCCCCCCGCGCCCTGCCCAGCGAGGCATACCGCACGGTCCCCGAGCCGAACGGCCTCGCCCTGGCCGACGACCCGTTCCTGAGCGCCGAGCAGATAGCCGGCGACCTGCTCGCCCGCTACGACCGGGCGCTCGCCCAGGTCCGCCACCACGCCCTGGGAGGCAGCCGGTCCTCCCAGCCGGACCGGCTGGTCCTGACCTGGCAGCCGGACGGCAGCATCGCCACCGCCCCCGCCGACGACCGTGCCCGTCCGGTCCTCCTCGCCCACGGCTTCGTCCAGGACCCGCACAGCGGCATCTACCACCTCCACGGCGACGACACCCAGGCCCAGGCACGCGCCCTGCGCGAGATCGGCCCACAGCTGGACACGCTCGGCATCGGCACCGCCCTCCAGCACCCCGCCGGCCGTACCGCCCCCACCGCCGCCCCCGCCGCGACGCCGCCGGTCACAGCCGGTACCCGTACGCCGGCGGGCCGGACCCGATGACGGCGAAGGAGCCCGTCTTCTCGGCGGTGGAGTACGTCACCATCACCAAAGGACCCTCGCGCAGCTGAGGAAGTGCACCGAGTCCATGAGCCAGGCCAGCGAGGTCATCCTCCACGCCCGCAATCACGCCGCCCGCACACCCCACCCGACGGGCACCACCGCCCCGCCGAGCAGTGTCCAGCCCCCGGCATCCCGCAGCCGCTGACCTCGGACTGCACACCCCCCACCGGGCGCCCCTCGCCTTGGAAGCGCCCCCCGACATCCCGGAGAAGACACACATCCTGATGACTGCCCTACGCCGCCTCGCCACTGTCGCCCTGTCGGTCACCCTCCTCGGCGGCACGGCCGCCGCGCTGGCGCCGACCGCATCAGCCGCCACGCCCTCCTGCACCTAC
Source organism: Streptomyces sp. SP18BB07 (assembly GCF_036322545.1). Taxonomy (NCBI): domain Bacteria; kingdom Bacillati; phylum Actinomycetota; class Actinomycetes; order Kitasatosporales; family Streptomycetaceae; genus Streptomyces; species Streptomyces sp. SP18BB07. Next base: position 193,504 of record NZ_JAQYWT010000362.1, on the reverse strand, counting down.
AACGTCGCCGACCACAACGCCGTCGTCGACGGCAACGGGATCAACTACCGCACCGGCCCGAGCACGGCCTACACGAGCAAGGGCCTGCTGTACGACGGCGATGACCTCCGGGTCTACTGCGGCAACGGCTCCTGGTACCACACGAAGCTCACCAGCCGGTCCAAGAGCGGCCTGAAGGCCGGAACCTACGGCTGGATCCGCAAGGACATGCTGCTCCAACTCGCAGGCTAGCCTCCCCCGTTTCAGCGGGTTGTAGGTTCCCAGAACCGGTGGCCACTTCACACGAACCGTGGCCACTCGGTGGCCAGCAATGAGAGTCCGCAGGTCAGCGCCGTGCCCTCGGTGGCAAAGGCCGAGGATTTGGACACATCTGTGAGATTGAGCGGCTGGCCACGGCGTGAGACACCGCGAGAAGCCGCTGGTCACAGCCTCGCCGTAGGACACGAGCGACGAGAACCTACAGGTTGCGGGATCCGGTCTGCCGTGCCGGAGTCCGGTTCTGATGTCGGTGGCGCTGTCGGATCCCGCACCACTTCCGTCAGACCGCAGGCCACGGATCTGGCTCACTGCCGCCGAGGGATGCGGCACCAGGGCGAGACGGGACTCGGACGACGCATGGGCCCGGCCGGGAGATCAGCCAGGCGGGCGGCGACGCCCGCCGTCCCCACCGGTCGCGCCGCCGACCCTCGCTGCCGAGCCGTCGAAAGCCAACCAGTCCCGCACCTTCCCACCATCGCTGAACAGGAACTCGCTGACCATGGGCAACCTCGCCGACGAATACGGCACCGCCGTCGAGATCTACCGCAAGGCCCTGACAGACACCATCTACGCCGTCAGCCCAACCGCCGCTCCTGAGCAACTCCTCGCCCTGCTCGACCGACTCGGCCTGGAGCGCAAGGAAGCCGTCACCCCGGGGCCCTCCTGTATCTGGCACCAGGTCCCCGGGCACCTCGACGACTCTCAGCAGGAGCAACTCGCGACCCGCGCGACCGCCCTGCTTGAACTGGCCGGATACAGGGTCAACTGCAGCCCCGACGTCTTCGACGAGGCCGCCTACCGGCAGGCCGTGGCAGACATACGCGACCGTCTCGCCGATGCCAGAGGCCCCAGGCCCTCATCGGCTCCCGCAGCCCCCGCCACCGCCTCGCCCGGACGCAACCGCTAGCACGAACAGCGGCGGCCCCGCCCCCGCCCGGGGCCGCCCTGTCCCCTCTCGCTTCCCGCTCCACCGACCGGAGAGACCCGTAGCACCCCGCACTCCACCGCCGATCTCCCGCCACCGCACCCCCCGCCTCGCCACCGCCCTGTTCCGCCGCTATCTGCGCGCGGGCGTCCCCACCGGCCCCCACCGGATCGTCCCGCCGCCCGGTGAACACCCCGAGGCCGGTCTCGGCGCAGCCCGACGGTTCGGCCATCGCCACCACCACTGATCCTCAACCCCGCCCGGGAGGACCATGCCCCACCCCGCCCCGAACCCGGTCCGGCTGGCCGACGAGATCGCCCGCCGGCTCGGCGAACTCGCCAACCACCTCGCAGCTCTGCCTGCCGGCGAGGCCACGAAGGTCATCGCCCGCGTCCTGGACCCCGAAGACGGAGTCCTCGGCCGCTTCACCCACCTCGTGATCACCGGCAGCTACTTCGCCAAGACGCAGGCCGAAGAAGGCTCCTTGCCCGCAGAGGTGTGGCTCGCTCTCGGCCGGGTCGCCAACGAACTCCATGACATCGGCCTGGATCTCGACGAGCACACCAACACCCTCCAACGCCTCCACACCCGCCCCGCCACCACACCAGCCGTACCCCCGACCGCTGCCCCGCTCGTCGTTCGGCGCCACCGGTGAAGCGACAGAAGGCGCAAGGGTGGGGGCCCGGTGAGCAGGCAAGCACTACCTCGTCCAGCCCCGCGCCTTGGCGGGCGGCGGCGACCTGCGGCACGTCGCGGAGTTCCTGCGGGCCAGCGGCTGGCAGGACAGGTCCCGGCGCAACGGACCACTCGTCCTCGACAGCCCCGACCGCACGATCCGAATCGGCTACAACCCCCATGTGCAGCCCGGCGGTTGGACGATCCACAGCAAGGCAACGGCCCACCAAGAGGCATGGACGGTGTCGCTGGGCCGGCAGACCCCGGTGGAGATCGTCGCCGGACTCACCGACGCCCTCACCCGCCCCCGCGCCGCGCACGCCCCCGACGTCTGGGCCCCACTGCGGGAGCAGCGCTGGAAGACCAGCCGCAGCGACGGGTACTTCGGCGCCACGAGTCCCGACGGGGCGGCGTGGATGCAGTTCCGCCAGGACCCCGGCGGTCAGGCCCTGTGGTGGTCCGGGGCCCGGGACGAGCAGGGCAACGGCTGGAACGCGACCTTTACCGCGTCCACACCCATGCACTTGGTCCAAGCCTTCTCCGAGGCTCTGGCCAGCCCCGAGCCCGTGATGCGGCCTCGCGGACGTGTCCCGTACAGCGCGCGGATCCGCACCACCTCCGTCTCCGTACTCCCCTCCCAGCTCGGCGCCTGGCAGCAGGCCCGTGTCCACGCCGCCCGCGCCGCCACCTGGGCCCGCGGACCCCAGACGGCCGGCCGCCCCCGCACCGCGGCCCGCCCCTACGCCAACCCCGGTGCACGCGCCCACCGTTGACCCATCCCTCGCGCCTCCCCAAGGAGCACTGTGCCCGCCCCGACCATGGACGACCTCCACACCGCCACCGAGACCCTGTCCCGGCTCACCGAGTACTTGCGCGACGCCCCCGACCCGAACGTAGCGCTCGCCCTGGCCGAACCGCTGCTGGACGAGTACACCGGCATCCCCGTCCAGTTCGGCGACACCCTGCGCGCCCTCGCCCGCGCCGTGCACGAGCACACGGACACCCCGCGCACCCCCGCCCTTGGCCGCCTGGTCGACGAGTTGCGCACCGCCGCGTGGGAACAGTCCGACCAGCACACCCTTCACTACGCCCTGGACGACCTGCGCACCCTCCTCGCGAACGCCTCCCCGGCCATGGCGGAGGGCAGCCGATGCCGGTGAGCGAGCGGCAGCTCGCCGGGTTCGCCGACAAGCACGCCTGGCAGATCCCGTTCGACACCGGCCCCCGCCATCTCGCCGGCCCCGGGGACGCCCGGCACGTCACCCATGGCCTGGCCGCCGCCGGATGGAGCGCCGTCTCCGACCCGTTGAGTGCCGAGATCGTCCTGCGCAGCCCCGACCTGCGTCACAGCCTCCAGTTCGATCCGCAGTCCGCCACCTCGGCATGGTGGCGGCTGCGGGCCGAACCCGCCGACAGCGAGCCGGGCTGGTACGCCGAGTTCGGTGAACTCGTGCCCGCCGAGGTCTTGGCCGGCTTCACCGACGCCCTCATCTCCCCTCCACCACATCAGCAGGACGCGTGGCAGCCGGTGACTGCGGCAGGCTGGCAGCGCGACTCCGACGGCACGGCGCACTCACCGGATGCCATGTGCCACATCGAACGGCGCCCGCTGAGCGAGTTCCACGAACGGTCGTTCTGGCACGTCGAGACCCGCGAGCCCGGCCACGGACGGTACCCCGGCCCGCGTATCTGGCATGCCTTCCTCGACGAACGCGTCCCCGCCCACCTGGTCGGATCGTTCCTCACCGCGCTCACCGACGACAGCCCACTCCTGCGCGGCGGGTTCGACCGCACCGCCCACTACAGCGCTGTCAAGGAACCGAGCCGACTGAGCCCCGAGAAAGTGGTCGAGGCGCACACCGCGCGTATCGCCTCGCTCCGCGCGCGGGCCCGCTCCACCCGCCGACAGACGACGAAACCCGCACCGCCGGCAGCCACGACCCCCACCCCCGCCTCCCCAACGTCCACCCGCCGCTGAACCGACAGGACTCCCCCGATTTCCGCCGATCACCGCGCCCACCGCACCCTCCTGCGTCACCTCGACCGCTACGTGAGCGACAGCAAGAAGATCCTCGACGCCTGGGACGCCTACTCCGACGAGCACACCGACCTCGACGGATGGCCCTACGACGACCACGCCTACGGCCTCCGTGCGAGCCGGCGCGACGCCGACACCGCCGAGGCGTTCGAGCCCCTTCGCCACGGGGCCCGTCATCTGCTGGCGACCGCGGAGACGCAACTGGGCCGCCTGCCCGCGGGCGCCGTGCAGAGCCGCTGGGTCTACCAGCTGGGTGTCCTGCACGCCGGCCTCGACCGGCTCGAACAACTCCACCAGCAGTGGCGGGAAACCCGGGACGCCCTCCCCGCCACCGCCACACCCGGTACCCCGGCATTCGACGACGCCCTCGCCGAGTACCACGCCGAATCGTGGAGCTACCTCGACGACTGGGCCACCCACGGCAACACACTCCGCGAGATCAACACCGTCGCCCGCAATGCGCCCTCGCCCCTGGCGCCCGCACCGGCCCCGGCCACGGCTTCTGCGGCGGACCGGCGGACCCCGGCCCGGAAGTGACCTTGCATTCCACCGACGACCCCGGTCCCTGCGCGGATTCCATCGGCAATGAACCGCCGCAGCCACTGGCCACTCCGTCCCCGCCCGGAAGCACATAGCCCTTGCCCCCCTCCTCCCCCAGCAACACCGACGGATACGACCTCGTCCTCCGCCTCCTGCTCGGCGTGCTCGCCGTCGTCGTCCCCCTGTCCCACCTCGCCTGGCTGTCCGGAAACATCACCGCCCACCTCACCGGAGCCGACTGGGCCCCCTACCAGCCGACCACCGCCCTGCTCCACCCCCACCAGCTGTGGCCCGCGACAGGGGCAACGTCCCTGCTGATCGGGGCTCGCATCGTTCCCGTTCTCCTCCTCCTTGCCCTCGCAACGGCGGCGGGCATGCTGTGGGCGCGGCGCAACAACCGCGGTGGCGGCCGGGAGAAGAAGGTCACCGGCATGGCCAAGGCCCGGGACATCGAACCGCTGTTGGCCAAGGCGATCACCGCCAAGGCCCGCTCCCTGCGCCCGAGCCTGAAGCACGCCAAGCGCATCGACGCCTCCGACACCGGCATCTTGCTCGGCAATCTGCAGGGCACCCGGCACGAGGTGCGCATAGGTTATGAGGACGTGGCCGTCGCCATCATGGCCCCGCGCTCGGGCAAGACCACCTCGCTGGCGATCCCCTCCATCCTCAACGCGCCCGGCCCGGTCCTCTTGACCAGTAACAAGGCCGCCGGCGACGCCTTCACCGCCACCGTCGACGCCCGCGCCGGCGTCGGTCGGGTGTGGTCGATGGACCCGCAGCAGATCGCTCACGCCGAACGGACCATGTGGTGGAATCCGCTCGCCGACGCCAAGACCCTCGACGGCGCCGGGCGTCTGGCTGGGCACTTCCTGGCGGCGTCGGTGGACGCCTCCCAGCAGGGGGACTTCTGGTCCAAGGCCGGGTCCAACATCCTGAGTCAGTTGTTCCTCGCCGCCGCTCTGGACGACCGGCCGATCACCGATGTCATGCAGTGGCTGGCGTTCCCCGCCGACCGGACCCCGCTCGACATCCTCCGCGACCATGGCTTCAGCGCGGTCGCCTCCCAGCTCAAGGGCACCGTCGAAGGACCTCCGGAGACCCGGGACGGTATCTACGAGACCGCCCGCCAGTACGCCGCCGCGCTGCTGAACAGCGAGATCGCCGCATGGGTCACCCCCCAGCCGAGCGTGCGGGAGTTCGTCCCGTCCGAGTTCGTCGTCAGCACCGACACCTTGTACCTGTTGTCGAAGGACGGCGGAGGCGGAGCCAGTGCCCTGATCGCGGCGTGCGCGGACTCCGTCATGCGCGCGGCGACCGCCCAGGCCGAGCGTGCCGGCGGCCGGCTGGACCCGCCGATGCTCGCGATCCTCGACGAGGCCGCCAACGTGTGCAAGATCTCCGATCTGCCAGACCTGTACTCCCACTTGGGCTCGCGCGGGATCATCCCGATCACGATCCTGCAGTCCTACCGCCAGGGCCAGAAGGTGTGGGGCGACGCGGGCATGGACGCGATGTGGTCCGCGAGCACGGTCAAGGTGATCGGCTCCGGCATCGACGACCCCGACTTCGCCGACAAACTCTCCCGCCTCATCGGCGACCACGACGTGGAGACCACCTCCACCTCCGTCTCCGAATCGGGCAAGTCGACATCGGTGTCGATGCGGCAGGAACGGATCCTGCCCGCCGACGCGATCCGCGCCCTGCCCAAGGGCACCGCCCTCGTCTTCGCCACCGGCCTGCGCGCCGCCATGCTCGACCTGCGCCCCTGGTACACGGAGCCCGGCGCCGACAGCCTGGCCGCCGCCTCCGCGCGGGCGTCGAAGGCCATCACCGCCCGCGCCGTCGCCAAGCACGCACCGCAGCAGGACACCTCCGGCACCGCCGGATGACGCCCGCCGCCTCACCCCGGCCCTCCTCGCCATGTTCTCACCCTCTTACCGTCCCGGAGTTTCTTCGTGCAGATCACCGACCTGACGACAGCGCCTGCGAAGGCCGCCCCCACACCGCCCGCCATACGCAGAGAAGGAGTACGTCGGTGATGCCGTTTGAGGCGGGGGACCGGGTCCTGGTCTCCCCGCGCTATCTGGCCGGGGCGGGCGACCGGCTCGCCGACGCGATCGGCCCGCTGATCCACCTCTTCGGCTGGCCCTACGAGCACGAGCGCGCAAGCGGACGCATCCACGTCGACAGTCCCGACGGCAGCATCTTCGTGAGCTTCGACCCCGGACACCCCAACGGCCAATGGTGGACCATCGCCCACCACGAACCGTGGTGGGAAGCCAAGTTCACCCAGCAGACCCCGATCGAGGCCATCGCCGCCGTCACCCAGACGCTGCCCCAACTACTCGGCGACGACCGCCACATCGAACGGATCCCGCTCACCTCCACCCCCCTCGCGCAGATCGCCGACCTGAGCCACTGGACTCGCGAGGGTGCCACCTTCACCTCGCCCGACGGCCACTGCCACCTGAAGCACATCCCGGGGGAAGAGACCCCGTGGCGATTTCGCCACCGTGTGCGCGGGGGCTTCGACACCCATTGGTACGCCGCCTTCACCCAGGACACCCCCGAGCGGCTCGTCGCCCAGTTCTTCACCCAACTCGCCACGACCACGCCGGTCGAGCGCGCCTTCGGTGATGTTCCCCGCCTCGTGCGGAACCTGGATGACGCGCTCATCACCCCTGTCCGGGCAGCCGCCGTGAATCCACACGTGCACCACGCCGCCGCCCGGCTCGAACGCGCCGTGCGCCGCCGCTGACCCCGCCACCGAACAGAGACCCTCCACCCGTGATGACCAATCCGACCGTGCCGGCCGAACATCTCCTGCTGCTGGCCGCCGCCCTCGGCCAACCACGCCCTTTTGCACCCACCGCCGCACGCCCCGCGAACCGCCTTCCCGCGACCGCAGCACGCGCAGCGCGCCGTTGAACCGCATCTCCCTCCCCCGCCACGCCGCCTGAACACACCAGGCTCCCCGCACTGACCACCTGGAACTCCATGGCCGTCACCGACCACCACGACATCTTCATCGGCTCGACGGACGACGGCTGGACCTTCGTCGTCGTCAACCGGCCGATCCGCAACGCCGCCCGCATCCTGACCGGTGCGGGTTTCACCGCCCGTACCCAGCAGGGCCGCACGCTCTATCTCCTGCCACCCGAGACCGCCGAGGACGCCCACGAACGCGCCGGCGTCGCCGCCTACGGACTCATGGCCCACACCATGGACCTCATCGACCTCGCCTGGACAACTCGCCGCCCCGACGCCGACGGTGCCGAGTACGAGGCGACGATCCGGTTCCACGACGGGACGGTCACCGCCACCGCCCGCACGGACCGCGCCGGCGAGGTCCTCGCCCAGAACGGCTTCGCCCCCACGAAGGCGTCGCGGGCGTACACACTGCCTGCCGGACTGAGCGAACGCGACGCCGTGAACGCGATCGTCCGTGCCGAGACCCACCTCCACTCCTACGGCATCCCCGTGCGCGTCGGCCTCGGCATCCCGACCGTGCAGAACATCCCACCCGCGCCCTCGCGCCCCGCGGCCACCCCCGCACCGCTTCCGCCGGACCAGGCCCGCCACCGCCGTCACCGCTGACCGGGCCCCTCTTTACCCTCTTCTTCTCCCGGAGCACCATGAATCAGATCGACCTGAAGGCCGAGATCGCCGAACTACGGCGGCTCGGGCACGACTTCGAGGACCTGCGGGACCAGGTCCGCTCCCCCGCTCTCCCTCCCGGCACCGCCACGCGTGAGCGGCTCACAGCACACATCGTCGCCGCCAACGAGCTGGCACACCGCACCCTGAAGCGTCTCGCCGCTCTCGACAACAGCCCGTACGCGGCAGTCCCCGGCAGCCGACCGGCCCTGGAACTCCTCGCCGCCGCCGTCTGCGCCGCCACCACCGCCGCCTCCGACCTGGCCTGCGCACTGGTGACCAACCCCCTGCAGACCGCCCCGTTCCCGGGCCCGCCTGCCGACGAAGCCACCCTGCAGGCAGCACGGTGCAAGGAGGCGACCCCACGGATGGCCAAACACCTGGCGGACGCCGCAGAGCAGCTCGAACTGGGCCATACCAGTTGCCTCTACACCGCCGCCGGCATCACCCGGGGCCTGAAGCGGCACGCCGAGCAGCACCAGGACCAGCCAGCCCCGCCCGTGAAGATCACCGACAGCCAGTACGCCGTCCTCGTCCGGCTGTCCGCCGGGGTCGGCACGCTCCACGAGGCCGGCCGTTCCGGCGTGATCAAAGCCGTCGACAAGGACCGGGCCACGGTGAACATAGCCACCCTCAACTCCCTGATCAAGCACAGGATCGTCGCGGTCGACACCACGACCTCCCTGTATGCGGGCCAGCGCCTCCTTGTCACCGCCGACGGCACCCGCACCCTCGCCGCATACAAGCCGCCCGCAACGGCCCCCACCCAAACGACGGCCATGACGCCTCCCTCCACACAGCGGGCCACCGGCCGCACGCGATGAACAGCACAAGCCGGCCTGCCCCGGAGTCCGGCGATCCCCGGGCCCCCGCTCCTGGCGAACCGTCGTTCTCCGCCCACGAACTGCCCGCCCCTACCCGCTCCCTGACCTGGCATCAGCGCGCCGCCCTGCGCGTTCTCGCCCGTACGCCCAGCCGGATCAGACAGCGTGAGAACGGCTCGCTCTACGTGGACACCCAGACCTCCACGCACATCGCGATCACCACCTGGCGGGCCCTGGAACGCAAGGGCCTGGCCCACCGCGACCATGCCGCCCACCCCGCGTCGGCCCTCGGCCAGCGGCTGGCGCTCACCCCGCTCGGGCTCAGGGTCCTCAACCACGTCACCGGGCTCGCCTTCCCTCCCTCCGCGACCCGGCTGTGGCCACCCGCACCGCCGCAGCACTTCACCGCACACCCCACCGTTCAGCACACCAGCCCGCCCAGCGCCCGCCGCCGCTGACCATCCGGGCCCCCGCAGCCCGCCTCCCCACCCTGCTGTTTCACCAGACCAGCCCTCACGCAGGCCAGACGCCTCCCGCCAGCGCCGGGTGGACGGCACACGGCTGGCCTCGTCCCTTCTCCCGGAGTCCCCCTGTGATCAATCCGCCTTCTGCCACGGAGGTGTTGTCGGTCCCCGCCGCTGAGGGCAACCCGTTGGCCGTCTACCGCGACACCCCGACCCGACCCCGGCCAGACGGGGCGACGATCGTGCTGGTGCACGGCGCGTCGGTCACCGCGGACCTGTGGCGCCTGCACACCCGGCACCTGACCGGCCTGGGCTTCACCGTGCTGCGCCACGACCAGCGCGCACACGGCCACACCCCGCGCGGCCGAGCCCCGCTGACCGTCGAACAGCTCGCCGACGACCTCCACCGCATCCTTGACACCCTCGCCCCCACCGGCCCGCTGGTGCTCGTCGGCCATTCCCTGGGCGCCCTCGTCCTGCAGGAACTCGCCGCCCTGCACGCGGCTCTCCTGCCCCGGGTACGGGGCATGGTGTTGCTGTCGGCCACCGCCCACGGCACCAGCGTCCGGACCGGCCGGAGCCCGCGCGCCCTGCTGCTCGCCGCCGGACGCAGCCTTACCGTCCTGACCTGCACCCACGCACCCCGAGCCGTGGATTGGGTACGACGCTGGCTACCGGACACCCACCACTTCACCCTCACACCCCGCCCCGGCACCGGGCCGCACGGCGGTCCGCCGCCGTGCCGCGACGGCATACGCCACACCCCCACCGCCGATCTCGCCGCGCTCTGGCAGGTGCTGCACCGCTACCGGGCCCGCCACCTGCCCGTACTGGAGCAACTCGGTGAGCGGCTGCTGCTGATGGCAGGTGCGGACGACCGGCACATCCCAGCCGCACACACCACCGAGTTGGCCGACCGTCTGACCGGCGCCCGCCTGGAGATCCTGCCCCGCACCACACACGCCCTACCCATCCGCCACCACGCACTCATCAGCGTCCGCATCGCACACGTGGCTACCGGGCCGCACCCCGATGCTCGTTTCCCGAAGGGCCCGTCATTTCCGAACGTCCCGCTTTCCGAGCCATTTCACTAGGCGCTGGCGTGCAGTCCAGCGCCATGCTCGCCCTGTCAGCCGAAGGCATTCTCCCGAAGGTCGACTACGCAATCTTCGCCGACACCGGATGGGAACCCAAAGCCGTCTATGCGCACCTGGACCGCCTGGAACGCAAGATAGCCAAACCTGCGGGAATACCCGTTCTGCGCGTCTCCTCAGGCAACATCCGCAAGGACGCCCTCAACCCGGAACACCGCTTCGCTTCCATGCCGCTCCACGTCCTCAACCAGGACGGAAGACCCGGTATGACCAGGCGCCAGTGCACCGGGGAATACAAGATAAAACCGATCAAGAAGAAGGTACGGGAACTCCTCGGCCACCCCTACCCACAGCGCATCCCGAAGAATAAATTCGTCGAACAATGGGTGGGCATCTCCACGGACGAGTTCCACCGAGCCAAAGACGCCGACGTCAAGTACATGCGCAACCGGCATCCACTCATCGAACTCGGCTGGACCCGCACAGACTGCGTCCGCTACCTTGCGTCCATCGGCCTGGGTAACACGCCGAAATCGAGTTGTCTGGGCTGCCCATTTCACGGAAATCAGCAGTGGCGCAATATCCGGGACACCAGTCCTCAGGAATGGGAGGACGTGGTGGCATTCGACGCGGCCATCCGCCAGGGCAACGCCCGCGCCAACGCCTCCGGGAACCGGCTGCTCGGCCAGGCGTTCCTGCACCGCTCCCGTGTCCCGCTCGACCAGGCCCCCATCGACCACGTCACGGCCGCCGAATGGGCGGCGCGTCAGCAGGAGCTCGACCCTGCCGAGGTGGCCGAGGAGCTGGAGGAGGGCGTGGTCGACGGCTGTTCACCCTGGGCCTGCCGGGGTGACGCCGAGCCGGTGCAGGACGACTTCGGGCTGGCTTCTTGAGGCGGATCATCCTGGACCTGTTCGCCGGGCCCGGCGGCTGGAGCCACGCGCTGACCGTTCTCGGCGCGCGGGATGTCGGCCTGGAGTGGGACGAGTGGGCGTGCAAGACACGTGCCCGGGCCGGGCAGTTGACGATCCGGACCGATGTCGCCGTCTATCCGGCATGGATCTTCTCCGGCCGGGTCCTCGGTTTGATCGCCTCCCCGCCGTGTCAGGCATGGAGCATGGCGGGCAAGCGGCTCGGCCTGGTCGACCAGCCCCTCGTCCATCAGGCCGTCGCCGATCTGGCCGCCGGACGCGACACCCGTGAGCAGTTGCTCGGCGCGTGCGCGGACCCGCGCTCGCTCCTCGCTGCCGAGCCCATGCGCTACCTGCACGCCCTCAACACGGTGGGCGAGCCGGAGTGGGTGCTGATGGAGGAAGTCCCGGACGTCCTGCCGTTGTGGCGGCAGTACGCCGCCATTCTGCGGGCCTGGGGGTTCTCCGTATGGGCGGGCATCCTCAACGCCGCCGACTACGGCGTCCCGCAGACGAGGCGGCGGGCGATCCTGCTCGCCTCCCGCACCCGCACCGCCGCGCCTCCGCCGCCCACCCACGCGCCGGTGGCCGAGCCGGAGTCGCTGTTCGGGCCCGGCCGCGCCCGCTGGGTGTCGATGGCCGAAGCCCTGGGCTGGGGCGCCACCGACCGTCCCGTGCCCACCGTGTGCGCGGGCGGCGGACCGGGAGGCGGCCCCGAACCCTTCCCCACCGGCTCCCGCAAAACCCTCACCGACGCCCGCAACCGCGGCACCTGGACACCCCACCCCGACGCCGAACTCACTCCGGCCTCCCGCCGGGAGGACTCCGGCCGGGCTGCCCGGCCCGGCGAGAACCGCCCTGCCGGTGCTGCGACGCCCACGTTCACCACCGAGCGGCACCGCTGGTCGTGGTCGCTGCGCAGCAACAACCAGAGCAACGCGACCGTGCGCCGGGCCGACGAGCCCGCCGGCACCCTGTTCTTCGGCCACCGCGCCAACGAATGTGCCTGGATCCCCGGCGCCCCCTCCGGCCTGCCGGACGACGAGCAGCGAGCGGCGCCGGCCCCGATCAAGATCACCGCCCGGGAAGCGGGTGTGCTGCAGAGCTTCCCCGCCGACTACCCGTGGCAGGGCAACAAAGGCCAGACCTTCTCGCAGATCGGCAACGCCGTCCCTCCTCGCCTGGCAGCCCACCTGCTCGCCCCGCACCTGAACAAGCCCTTCAACCCCGACGACTTCATCCTCGCTGCCTGATGCCTCCCACCCCCGACCTCGACGAGGACGACGACCTCGGCCGCACGCCGGCGCCGCGACCGGTCCACTACGCCGAGCAGGCCCTGCTCGGCGCCCTCCTCCTCCAGCCCGCACGTCTGGCCGACACCGAGCCGCTGATCGCCCAGCACTTCGACAGCCACACCCACGCGATGCTGTTCACCGCGATCCGCACCCTCCCGCCGCCCGACCCCGCCGACCACGCCAAGGACACCGCCTGGCTCAACACGGTGCTGGACCACGCGCGTCCCCACGCGCCCGGCGTGAACGCCTCCTACCTCCACGCCCTCATCCAGTTCTGCCCGAAGCCCCAGCACGCTGCGGCGTACGCCACCATGATCCGCGCCGACAACGCCCGCCGAGTTCTGCATGGCCATGCCGAGCGCCTCGCGTCCACCGCGACCGACCCGGGCCTGCCCAACCCGGTCGCCGCGACGCTCGGCATGACCGACGACATCGGCCGCGTCCTGGACTCCCTCGCCGCACAGTTCTCCCCACACCCCGGATCCTTCCCCCGTACCCCACTCCCGCCGGATGTCCCGCGGCAGGCCCGCGAGGAAGACCTCGTCGACGAACGCCTCCTCCTGGCGACCGCTACCGCCTACCCGGCGGACGTCGAGCAGATGCGGTGGCTGACCGAGACGGACTTCCAGCTGCCGCTGCACGCCGCGCTCTGGCAGTCCATCACCGCCCTGGTCCACCGCGGCGACATGGTCGACCCCGTCACCGTCCTCGGCGAAGCCCAGCACCGCGGCGTGCGCACCGGCTCCCTCACCCCCAAGGACCTGATGGCCCTGGTCTCCACGCCCGCCGGCTCACCCGAGTACTGGGGCGAGAAGATCCTCCAGCGCGCTCTCCTCACCCGCGCCCAGACGGTCGCCGCACGGATCACCGCCTACACCGACGACCTGGCCAACACCCCCCACCAGATCGTCACCGGCAGCCGTCGCGCCCTCGCGGACCTCAACTCCCTGCGCACCCGCTGGATGCGCGCCACCGCAGTCCCACCCACTCCCGCCGAAAGCCGGCCGGCCCGCCACGGGCAACCGCCCCGCGCGACCGGCCCTCCGCCCCAACCTGCGCTGACCACCCCACGCGCTCACCGATGACCCCGCTATCGGGCCCGGACCTCCGTCGGCCGGGCCCGGACCCGAAACGAGACTGCCTTCTATGCCCGGTATTCCTCCCGACGCCCCCGTCCGCCTCGACGCCCAGGTCTTCCTCGACGCACATCCCGCCCACCCCACCGCCGTCATCGCACGCCTGACCGGCAGCCACTACCGCACCGCCCAGGCCCTCCTGACCGCGCACGGCTTCGACTCCCTCGACGAACACACCATGGTCCTGGCCCGGATCGACCGCGAGGAACCGCACTGGGCCCAGAAGGCCACCCACGCCCTGCACGCCGAAGGCATCACCGCCGAGATCACCCCGGGCCTGCAGGAAGCCATCGACGAGGAATGGCCGTGGATCACCTACCCTGACCCCCGCCCCAGCCACGACGAGATCCGCGAACGTACCGACCAAGCGCAGAAGATCCACGACGCGATCCGCGACGGCCGCCTCGTCATCCATGCCCACGCCCACGCCGACACCGGCAGGGACACCGTGGCCGTCGGCACCTAACGAGACAGCGGCAAAAGCATCCACCTGCAGGGCGAGAACCACCTGCGCCGCATCACCCACGCCTTCGTCTCACCGGCCCAGGCCCTCACCGCCTTCGAACAGGCCCACGGCAAGAACGTAGTCCCCGGCCCCGCACCCATGACCGACACCGAACGCCACACCGCCCACGCCCGCACTAGCCTCACCCCTCCGGACACGGCCCCGACCGCCACCGCCGCGCCGCTGGTCAAGCGGGTACCCGCCTATGCCGCCGATCCCGGCGACCACGAAGCCGTCTTCAACGTCTTCCTCGACAACAACGGCGACTGGGAGAAGTACCGGACCTGGTACGACAACACCAGCATCGCCAACCACGAGTCACTGACCCTGCGCATCCTCTTCGACCACGACGCCGGCCCCCGGGACGCGGCATGGACGCTTGCCGCCTACGAGAGCCCGGTCAGCGAACGTATGTGGCACATGACCCTCACCCCGACCGTCCCCGCACCGGTCCTCGGCGCCCTGCTGTCCACCCTCACCGCCGGAGACGCCCACGACTGCGCCCTCGGCAGCCCCATCGAGACGACCGTCACCGAGGTTGTCAAGCCGCTCGCGGACGTCGGCTGGACGCCTGTCGTGGACGGACGCTGGATGCGCTGGACCAGCGAACAGGGCGAGGCTGGCGCCCAGTTCGACGCCTTCGCCGCCCACGACCCCGGGCTCCTCGACACCTGGACCCTCTGGGCCGGCCCCAGCGTCAACCAGCCCGCCTGGACCATCCGCGCCTCCGCCTACACCCCCGCAGACCTCCTCTCTGCCCTCACCGGAGAACTCGCCCACGGCCTCAGCACCCGCCGCACCGCCGCCGTCACCACGGCGCCCTCCCGACAGCACACCCCCGCGCTCCCGCCGACCGCACCCTCACCCTCACCCCACCCGTCGGCACCCCGACGCTGACCAGCTCACACTCCGGTGTAATCCACCAGCACCACATCGCCGGCCGCCCCGGGAGACGAACCAGAGGCCGCCCACGGTAGGCAGCAGGCAATTCCGTCCGCCCGAACTTCCATCCATTCCGCATTCGTTGACTATCCGTCGCCAATTCCCGTGAGACAGCTGCCCCCAGGGCATGCAGCCCATATGATGGCCCCTGGTATACCGGCCCGTTCACGCTTCCTCCCTCACGCGCCCCGGCAACAAGGCCGGGGCTCCACGCGAGACCACGAGAGAGGTAGGACATGCCGGAACACCTAGAGGGTCAGGCAGACCAGGAAAGACCGACGACAGGGTTAAGCCGACGGCTCGCGGACATCCTCCGCAGCCGCTGGTGCCAAGCAGCAGGAACGGCCACCGTAACGACGGTCGTCACGGTGCTGACCAACAAGATCGTCGGCCTCCTCTGACCCCTTCCCGGATCTCGTACATCCGGGAAGGGGCGGCCAGAGAATCGCGGCTGTCGACCCAACGCAGTGCCCATGCCTTCAGGTATGGGCACTGCCCGCTATAGGGCCCTGCCCGGGTCGGCGCGTATATCTTGACTCTTAAGGCCCTACATTGCACGGGAAAAAAGAAGGAAGCAATACCTCCTCGGCGACAGGCGGAGTCCGTGCTTGTCTCCAACCCGCGCCCGCCGCCCAAAGCATGCCGGGCAGAACCGGCAGCCGATTCGCCTCGCCAAGGGGCTGCCGGACAGCCGACGGCGGGTGAGACGCCCGCTGCACTCCACTCTGGCGTCAAGCAGCGCGGCTTGCTCCCATCGGCAGGTGACTCAGGTACTCATCAGCCTCGTTGCCGTGGCCGGCGCGCTGCTGGGCACGGTGCTCGGCTACCGCCTCCAGCGGCACTCCGCCGACCGGAGTGAACGCAAGGCCGCCGTACTCGCCTGCAGCAGCGCCGTCACCGAAGTGATCCGCGGACAACAAGACTGGTGGCACCGAAAGAGCGAGGACCGGGAGGGCCCCGAACACCGGGCCTCAAGGGTCGAAGCACACCGGCTGCGCGGCGTAGCACGGCAGTCCATCAACGGCATTGCCTTCTACATCGGCGACGACGAACTCCTCGGCCTCGCGGAATCCGCCTTCGAGGCCGCCAGCGACCTCCACCGAGCCGACACCCGGGACGAGTTGGACCGGAAAACCGCAGCGGCCCGTGAGTCACTCCGCCTCTTCATCTCCCGCGCATCCCACAAGGTCCGGTAGACCAGCCGGAGCCTGCTCTGCCGACCGTGCTCCATGCAAGGGGCTCTGCCGTCATTCATTGGCCCGTTGATCTTGGCCACCGCCTACTGATGTCGCACGGATTCCACGAAGACCGGAAGTTCACCGCCGGCCCCGACAAGGCCGCCGGGCCCGGGCGTCCACAGTGCTGCGTGCCCCTCAGCAGGCGCCCGGATCAGAGCATGTCCTCCTTCCAGGTGACCGCCACTCGGAAACCAGCCAGGACAGAGATGGGGGCAATCTCGTGCCCTAGGATCCAGCTGCGGCCCGACCACCGCTCCCCGGAGAACGATTCGGCCCTGATCTCCAAGCTCGGGTGAACCGGTCATCCACCGAACCTCCGTGCATCCCACTGGATCTCGATTCGGTACGTCCTGGGCCGAGACGTGCAGGAGACCCATGAGTGCACAGCACCAAGACGTTGCCCTGCTCCGACGCCGCTACACAGGCGAAAGCGTCCAACAGGCCCGCCGGGCAGTCGATGCGCTGCACGCCGGTGAATCCCCGATTCCTGCAGCATCGTCGTCGGCCCAGCAACTCCTTGAGACCCGCGTGTTCATCGCACTCCTGGAGTTCCGCAACCTCTACACCCGCTACCCACTGGGGATCACTGCGGTCCGCCCCGAGCCAGACAGCATCGCTCTCGGTGTGGAGAGCGAAGAACGAGCGGCCGAAATTCTCTTCAACCTCCTGCCGTCGTACGTCTCCGATCACGAAGTACACGGCGTCCCCGGTCTGCGCATCACACGCCGTGACCAGACCGCGATCGAACTGCAGGTCCTGGGAGAGCTGGCCCGGCTGCGGCTGACCGGGCTCCCGGCCACCGTCTGGCGCAGCGCCGAAGCACGAGCGCTCGCCCAGTGGATCGACCCGGACAGCATGCAGTTGTGCTGGCGGTCCTCGCCCCGCACCTGAACATCGGCGGAACAAGCGCACCACGCCCACTGGGAAGATCCCCATGACCACTACGTACAGGTGACACGGCGCGGGGCCTGGCTGGGCAGCGGCCTGCTCCGGCGCGCTGCCCTCCTGCACACCGTGGCCAACTCCTTCATGGCCGACGGCTATAGCGGCGCGGCCTTCGACGTGGCACGGATGGTCCTACGGTCCTCCCACACCCGCGAGCAGGGACCAGGACCGCACAACATCGTGGCGGCCCTGGTCGACCCCGTGTGCGGTCTGCCGCTTCGCCTCAAGCGGTTTCGCGGAGACACCGCCGAGAACTACGGCAGCGACCAGCAGTTCGTCCTCCAAGACGCCGCCAAGACGGCCGTACTCGACCTCCAGGCCACAGTGGAACGACCCCCTCCAGCCTCGCCCCCGACCTCTGGCAGGCCATCGTCCGCCGCATGCCCCGCGCCGGATTCACCAGTGGTGGTCTGACCCCGAGCGTCCTCGCCGGCTTCTGCAGCCTGGGAACACCCTAGGGATCAGCAGTCGTCAGTCACCCCCGCCAGCTTCGCCGGCCCACGGAGCGGAGCCTCGCTCGGGCAACCGAGTCAACCGTTGAGCGAGCCATTCCCGGGACGGGTCTGGCTGGTTGCCAAACTCGCAGGATGCGTCACACCGGCCCAACGAGGTCTGACGTGCAGCGTGCCCGGCCCGACAAGACACACCGCGACGAGCCACCTCGGCTGGCGTCGCACCTCAGTACCGAGTTCGTCGAGCGCGGAGTGTAGCGGCGGAGTCCCGGTTACCGAAACCGGGACTCCGCCGCATCATTAGTAGTCCACCGCCACGACTTGCCCGTACGTCGAAAGAGACACCCGACGACCACAGACCCGATCCCTGACACCCACAGCCGGAGCGCCGGCGAGCGATCACGCTGCCGCGTAGCTCGCGCGGAACAGGTCCTGCGCTCGCTCTACGTCCCTCGCTGTACGGAGCTGCACCTCCAGGTCGCCCGTCCCGTGGTGCCCAAGACCAGACACGTCCCGGGTGAAGCCCGGAATGAGGTCTACGTCCTGCGGGTCGACCTTCAGGTAGACCAGGAGTTTGCTCCGCTGCGGCGGACACAGGCACGCGAAGTTCCGCAGCCGCTGATACGCCCAGTACTGCTTGCGCTCGACTCGGTTCACGCCGTCTCCGAGCCCGAGCAGCGCCTCGTCGACCGCACTTGCCAGCTCCGCCATCGACTCGCCATGGGCTGCCGCCCGGGCGACCGCCCGCCTACGCGCCCGGCGTGTTGCCTGCATGCCGCCGCTCACGGATGCCACGGTCTCAAGCCCGAGCAGGTCGCTGCCGAAGAGTCGGTAACGGACCAGGTCAATCGACCTCCGGTGCTCACGTACGGCGTGAACGTCGTAGCGCGTGAAGTCGCCGGCGATGCAGATCAGGCGCGGGCCGTTCCACAGGACCCGGGACGCGGCCGTCGCCCCGAGCCGGTCACGAACCAGGCGCTCGAACTCGGCGCGGTGATCCATCAGCCATGAGAGGTAGAACAGGCCCTGGTTGATGACGCCGGCATCGACGCCTCGCTTGTACTCGACGATGACCGGCGAGCCATTCTCGTCCAACCCGAGCGAGTCGATCCGGCCTCCGTGGACCGGCCCAGTGCAGTACTCGCTCGACAGAAATCGAACGCCCAACAGCGTCTCCATGTGCGCCTCAACGAGGCCCTGCACATCCGCCTCGGCCTCAGCGAGGCGCTGCGCGACTTCTGTCACGCCGCCCTTCGTCGTATGGAATAGCTTCAGGCCCGACACCTTCCCCTCCTCGACTCGAAGACCGAGAACACCGGCGAGGGGCGGGATTGTTTCCGCGAGGGGCTTCGAGCGAGTGAGAAGATGGTGTGAGAGGCTACGTCCGGGCTGCTGGGGTGGGCTGGTGTCCCACGAATCCCACAACTCACCTGGTCCCACATACGTCCCACAAATTAACTGACGTCACGTCAGGGACCTGGAAACCCGCAGGTCAGAGTAAGTGGGGCGTGGATACAGCAGGCGCCTTCTAACGAGTTGGTGCGGGATAGCGGGTGAGGCGTCGTGCCTGGCCGGTGGCATGATCTCGCTGTGGCGATCATGGTCAATCGGGCGGTGCTGGCGCATCGGCTGTTCACGGGGCTCTCTCGGTCTCATCTTGCGTTCCTGGTCGAGGAGTTGGCAGTGCCGTGGCAGGCCAGGGTCGAAGGTCGTCGCCATGCGGCGCGGGGCGGGGCCAGGAAGCGGGCCGCGGGTGCCGGCGCCAGCCATCAGCTGGTGTTCGTCGACAGGCTGGTGGCCACGCTGATCCATCTGCGGCACGACCTGCCGCACGCGGTGCTGGGGCTGCTGTTCGGTGTCGACCGTTCCACCGTCACCCGGGCGATCGGAGAGGTGCGCACGCTCCTGGCGGAGCGGGGGTGCGCGGTTCCCGACCGTCCCGGCCTGCGGCTTCGAACGCTGACGGATGTATTTGCCTATGCCCAGGCCGAAGGCGTCGAGCTGCGTTTGGACGCCACCGAGATCCAGGTCCGTCGGCCGCCGGCCAGCCGCGGCGGACACCGTGCCTTCGTCTCCGGCAAGAAGAAGCAGAACACGATGAAGGCCACCGTGATCGCCGACTGGCGAGGCCGCACGTTATGGACCGATGCCCTGCGACCTGGGCGTATGCACGACGCCACGGCCGCCCGCAACGAAGGCATCGCCGTCTGCTTCCGGCACTTCCCCGACGTCGAAGTCCTCCTGGACGACGGCTACCTCGGCCTGAGCCGCGACCACCGTGGCCAAGCGATCACACCGCCCAGAAAACCGCGGCCCGGAGCATTGCCCGGCAGAGTCGAGCAGTGGGAACGGGACCGACACGGGCACTCCTCCGACCGCATCACCGTCGAACACGCCCTTGCCGATCACAAACGCTGGAAGCAACTGACCCGCTGGACACACCGGCGAGATGTCCTGCCCGACACCTACCGCGCCATCGCCGGCCTCGTCTCCGACCGCACCGCCAACGCATGAAAACCGGCCACGGCCAGCCCGAACACGCCTCACCCGCTATCACGCACCAACTCGTAAGGGCTCGCAGAGAATCAACATGCTGATTTGATCTCCGCAGGGCTGCTGTTCGCGAGGAACGCGGTGACGTCAGCAGGCGTGCGGAACCTGGCTGTCGAGGGTGGAATGGTGTAGCCGCGCTCGGCCAGGATGGGCTGGACTTGGTGAACGGCCCTGGTGAGGGTGCTGCCATTTACTCCGAAGAGCTGGGCGAGTAGGTCTCGGGTACCGAGCTTGCGGAGGTAGAGCACGGTGGCCAGGACTCTGTCGGCCGTGGTCAGCCTGTCCTTCGCCCCTGCGCCGCGAGCGCGGATGCGCTCACCTCCTCGTTGCTGGAGCCGTCCCTGCTCACGTAACTCATCGAGTTTCGCGATCAGTTGGTCGACGAGTTCGTCCAGTGCCGGTTCGGGCATGCCGGTCAGCTCCGGGTTGCGCAGACACCCAGTGCCGGGCGGCAGGGATGGGCCAGCTGATCGCGGGCTCTTGGCTTCACCGGCTGCGCTGGTGATGTCGCGAGGCTGAGGGTGGAGGGTGTAGTTCCAGTCGCCGTGGAATCGGTGCCGGTCCATCGGCAGGGCGTCGATGTCGCTGTCGGTGACCTTAATGCCGGTGTCGTAGGTGCCCGGGTCGAGTTCGGCGTGGACCTTCAGCCCGGCGCGGGTAGTGGTCGCCGCGATGCTGTTCACGATGACGTCGTGGCTGGTCAGCGGGCGCCCTCGCCAGTTCATGGAGATGTGGGAGAACAGCCGGTGCTCGATCTTGTTCCATTTCGAGGTGCCCGGCGGCATGTGGCAGACCGTGATGTCCAAGCCCGTCTCGGCGGCCAGGGCGGCGAGTTCAGTCTTCCAGGCACGGGTGCGGTAGCCGTTGGAGCCGCCTGCGTCCGCGGTGATCAGCAGACAGGTGGCGGCCGGATAGTCATGCCGACCGCGGGCCTGCCACCAACGGCGGATGGAGGCGACAGCGAACGCGGCGGTGTCATGATCAGTGCCGACGCTGACCCAGCCGGTATTCGCGGCGATGTCGTAGATCCCGTACGGGATCGCCTTGCCTGGTCCCTGACGGTCCAGGAAATCGTGCGTCTTGACCAGCACCGGCTCACGGGCCGGACGCCACTGCTGGCCCGCATTCTTGTAGTCGCCGACGAGCTCCTTCTTCTTCGCGTCCACGCTGATCACCGGCTGACCAGCACTCATGTGCTGTCTGGCGCGCTCGTTGATGTAGCGGAACTGGGCGTCACGGTCCGGGTGCTGCTTGCCCTCGATGGTCTTGGAGCCGGCCTGCAGACTGAAGCCCTCCTCACGGAGCAGGTCCCCGACCGTGTCGGCGCTCACCCGGTGTCCCCGGCGGGTGAGCTCGGCCGCGAGGTTCCTGGTCGACTTCACCGTCCAGCGCAGCGGCGACATCGGATCGCCCCGCTCGTCAGGTTCCACGAGCGCCAGCAACGCGGGCCGCAGACCGGGATCAAGGTCGACCGCCTTCTTCCGACCGCCACCGGGCCTGCGAACCCGTCCCGAAGGTTCCTCGCCGGCCTCCAACTCGTCCACGCCCTTGCGGACCGTCGTTTCGCTGACCTGGGCCGCCCGTGCGACTGCCCGGATACCACCGTGCCCCAGGATCCGGGCCTCGGCCCCTATCAACAGCCGACGCTGCCGCTCGTCCAGATGCGGGAACAACACCCCGAACTTCACAGCGAGTTGACTACGAACCACATCGGAGACGCCCATAGCAGACCAACGAGCCGAAGCACGCGAAGCAACACCTTGATTCTCTGCGAGCCCTAAGGGCAGTCCCTACTGGCTCTGACAAAAGCGGTTTGATCATGCGACTGTCGGCTTGACCGCTCATTGACGAGGGCACGGGGAAGTACAGGCGGCAGCAACTCGCCAGCCCCACCCTGCTATCAGACTCTGTGGATGAGGTCTGTGGTGTTGTCGAGCAGGCCGTGTTCTCCGGTCGGTGTGGCCTCGGCCGGGTGCTGGCGGGCGAAGGCTTCGGCCTCCGGGCGGGCCTTGCGCAGCATGTCCCGGACCTGTGTCGCCTTCTTCGCCTGGGGGGCCGTGCGGCGGCGGGCGTAGGCCTAGGACTGTTGAAGGACGGTGCACAAGTCGTCGACCGCGACATGGTCGCCCGTGCGGTTCTTCTTGGCGAAGAACCGCACGGCGATGGCGATGAGGCGGTCGAAGCCGTCGCGGCCCAGTGCGCGCGGCGCTTCGTGGCCAGGTCCAGTGCGAACTGCCGGCCCACGCCGTTGCTGACGGTGTCGTGGTCCATGGCGTGGAACCGTTCCTCGAGCAGGATGTTGATGAGTGTGCCCGCGACGAAGTAGGGCTTGTCGATCACATACACGGAGACGCGGTCGTGCAGGGGGCCGCCGGGTGCCAGCAGTTCGCCTAGGATCTGGCGGCTCTGGCCGACTCCCCCCACCGGTGAACATCTTCTGGAACTTGGCCTCTGGCGCGGAGTTCTGGATCCGTGCCTCCTCGCGCAGCAGCTCCACGATCGCGGCGGCTTCGCCGTCGTCGATGGCCACCGAGCCCAGCGTCATGTAGCGGCCTCCGCGGTGGAGTTGATCGCCGTCGCAGCCGGACTCGTCGATAGCGATCCACCGGCCGCTGCCAGCGTGGTCCTCGGTGGGCGCCTGGCGGTTGCGGCGGCTGAAGTGCGCTCCAGGCAGTCCGGTGCCGGCGTTCGGCGTGTGGTCACGTTCGATCATGCCGACATGCTCCGCGCACGGGTTGCCGTGGACAAGCAGACCGTCACTGCCTTCCGACTTGACCAGCCATCGGCCTCCCGGCGGCGTCGATGGTGCGGTTTCCTTCATTAGTCGGAGGTTGGTGGCCAGGCTGTCGGGAGGGCGTGCGCGTCGCCGCTGCCGGTCCAGCGGCCGGTGATGAGCCAGAGTTCGTAGTGCAGGAGCCAGGCCGAGGTCCACGGCAGGATGGTCTGGGAGAGGAACATGTGGTCGTTCCACTCCCCTGGCAGGTACAGGCACAGGTCGCCGTTGGCGTAGACGTGCGGAGGGTGTGTGGCCTCCGGGTGCAGTGCCAGTGGCGGGTCGATGACGCGCACACGGGGGTTGCTGCGGTGACGGTAGGTGATCCTGATCGTGTAGCGCCTGCTGACCGGGGTGGGTTGCAGGACGAAGACGCACACGAGTTCACCGCCTCGCAGTGTCGCTTCGGCTGTGGGGATGGCCGCTTGGACGGCGGCCATCTGCCGGGCGAGGTTAATCGCGCGCGTCGGTGTGCTGGCCATGGAAGGTCTGGGGGCGCCGGCGGGGGCCGACGCTGGTGGTGGAGAGCAGTCCCGTGGTGCTCATCCGCTGCTGGGTCGCTGTGTTCTTCATGCGGTTCGCGTAGCGGGTGAAGGAGTGCTGGAGGGGGCCGGAGTCGAAGGATTTGGTGAGGTGGGAGTACACGGTGTCCAGGCCCTCGGAGTGCATCCGGGACAGATTGTCCATGGTCTCCGTGAGCTCGCCGAACCACGTCCTGAAGGCCTGGCGCCGCTCAGGATATTCGTTCCACTTGTCGGTGAAGTTCTCTTCCCTGTGGGCGGGGTTGGCGACCCACCACTGGCTGTTGCGCCGTTCGATGAAGTCGGGGATGGCGGCGAGGACGTTGCGCAGGGCGGTGAACAGGTCGTCCTCTCCGCGGTAGGCGAGGGTGGTGAGGAGGATGGACGGCGGACGGTTGTCGGTGTCGTCGGCGAAATACGTCATGCAGTGCCATTTCATGACCTGCACGAGGCGCTGGAGGGTGCTGCGGATGTGCCAGATGGGCACGTCCGCGATGCTGGCGCGCTTCTCAAGAAGGGCGTGTGAGAGTTCGGAGCGGGCGCTGAACCAGTCCGCGTAGCCGATCGGGTTGCCGTGCTGCCATTTGTGCAGGTTCTTGTCCGTCAGGAGGATGCCGTGGGGCCGGTGGTCGTCGTCCGGGATGGCGGGCAGGACGTCGAGGTGGAATCCGGTGTATCCCAGGGTCCAGCAGCGGCGGCGGGGTTCCAGGCTGGCGGGGCCATCAGTGTGGCCCTGCTGCTGCTTCCAGGACCGGTATGCGATGAGCTGGTCGCCCACCCGCT
This sequence comes from Streptomyces sp. SP18BB07, assembly GCF_036322545.1. Classification (NCBI taxonomy): domain Bacteria; kingdom Bacillati; phylum Actinomycetota; class Actinomycetes; order Kitasatosporales; family Streptomycetaceae; genus Streptomyces; species Streptomyces sp. SP18BB07. Next base: position 168,975 of record NZ_JAQYWT010000362.1, on the reverse strand, counting down.
TCTTGAGATCGTCCTGCGTGGTGCTGGTCTTGTGCAGGGGGATGCGACAGACGAGATCGATGTCGTACTCGCCGGTGGGTGTCTGGGGGCGGACGACGGTACCGAGGAGGAAGGACCCTTGCGAGTAGATCTTGTATTCCGGGCTCTCGTGCAGGCCGAGCCAGGTGCCGACGTCCTTGTAGTGGCGGACGGCGGTGTCGTAGAGGTCCGGGGATATATCGAGGGTTTCCACAGCGCCGTCGAGCAGCATGGACAGCATGTCTTCGAGGGAGTCGGTGTCGGCCTCCCTTATCGGGTGGAGCGTGTTCACGTCATTCCTCTCGGGTGGGGTGGCAGGGGGTGTAGGCGGGGGCGCGGTGGTCGCAGAAGATGCGGTCGACGGCCGGGGAGACGTCGCGGCTGACGTGGCCTGCCAGTCCGGAGAGGGTCTGGGTGTCGACGTTGTCGAGCGCGAGGGCTCCGGTGGGGACGGTCGGGTTGAGGCGCAGGACGTTGTCCTTGCCTAGGAAGTGGCGCACCTGTTTGGCGGCGCTTTCGCTCTGGGCTCGCATGAGGATCTCGACGGCGTCGCCGGCCCAGGGCACCAGGCCGCCGCGGTCGAGGCGGCGGTGACGGCTGCGGACGTCGGTGGTGGTGCCGAGGCTGAAGACCTTGATGGCTTCGAGGGGGACGGACAGCGGTCCGACGGCCTCGGTGAGCGCGACCATGGTGGGGTTGTTGGCCCACACGCCGCCGTCGACGAGGCGGGCTCCGTCCAGGGGCAGGCCCGGCAGGTAGGTGGGGGCGGCGGAGGTGGCGAGCGCGACATTGACGGCCTTTTCCCGCCAGTCCCGTTTGAGGGTGGGAAGGTGCGGGGTCCGGAAGAGGTAGACGTCGTCGGCGGCGATGTTGTAGGAGGTGATCACCAGGCGTTTGGTGCTCTCCCCGAAGGTCCGCTCGCCGAAAACGTCGGTGAGCGCCGCCCGCAGCGGCTCGGTGCCGTACTTCGCGCGCAGGAGGTGGCGCAGGCCGCGCATCCTGGAGCGGTCGCGGAAGATCCTCGGGCCGTGCTCGGTGTAGAACGTGAGGATCTGACGGGGTGTGAGGCCCAGACCGAGGCCGAGCGCGATGATGCCGCCGGTCGAGGTGCCGGCGATCAGGTCGAAGTGGTCGGCGATGCGGATGTCGAGGTCTTCCTCGAGGCGGGCGAGGACCGCCGCGGAGAACATCCCTCGGAAGCCGCCGCCGTCCAGGGCCAGGATCTGGAAACGCTCGGTCAGTTGAACCGCCCCCGTTGCACTGCTCGTTGTAGGACCGGCCCGGTCGGGCCGGAATCTTCGCCGTCGAGACTACGTCCCCTGGTGATCAGAACGTCAGTTCATCGATGGCCTCGCCGTCGTGGGCAGTTGAAGGCCGCATAGAGTCCTTTGGCGACGCTGGCGGAGAATGGTTCGTGCTGGGGTACCGACGCTCCCTTCGAGAGCATCCCTTGCCGGCGCCATCAGGAGATCTCCAAGGCCGTCGTGTACTGGTTGTCGGTACGGTCGTAAATGACCAAGGTGGGGTGGACGTTGGCATCGTGTACGCGGCCGAGCGTCACCGCGGCCGAAACGGGCACTGCGGCCAGCACATGCAGTCGTTGCATGCCCTTGTGGCTGGCCTCCAGCTCAGACAGGAGTTGCCGAAGGACGGAGGTGAACTCGTCGAGTGTGGAGGCCGAATTGATCACGTCAACGGATGGCGTGATGTCCTGGGGGCGGATCGTCCAGCGCGGAAGGCTGGCAAGTTGTTCGGGGAGCTCTGCTGCCTGAATCGATCCGGAGATGTTCAAGAGCAGCACTGCCTCCCGTGCATCGGGGTGAGACGTGTGGGGCGCCTCGGTGACGAAGCGTCTCGGCGCGTCGCCGGGGTCGGGCCAGCACCATGATTCGGTGCTGCGGTGCCGCTGGTAGATGGAGACGGTGAAGGTGTCGTCCAGACGGGAGCCGAAGTAGACGAGCAGGGGCAGGCGGGCGAAGGCGAAGACGCTCACGTGGTGCACGGAGTCTTCGCGCAGTGCTTCTGCCAGCTTGTGTTCGAGAACCCGGTCGATCTGCTGCTTGCACTGTTCCCAGTAGGCGGGGCCGGCCGTCTTTTCATGGGGGAAACGGCGCAGGTCCACCTCGAAGCCGTCGCCGTGGAGGCTGAGGGGGAACTCGGGGAATCGTTCTTCGGAGCGGATGACCGCATCCGCGGCGGTCGGTTTGGTGAGTTCGACTTCCTGGCCGCGGACTTGTCCGATGAGACGGATCACCACGGTGCCGGCCTCGGGCTTGAGGGCGGTCACGCGTCGGATCCATTCCTCTCGGTCGCGTTTGATATGTCGCAGCCGTTCGCCGGTCATGACATCGAGCGACCCCTTGCGGTCGATTTCGTTGTGCTCACCGCGGCACAGCAGCATGAGATTGTCGGCGAGGTCGCGTTCCTCCTTCGGCAGGGGGTCCATGCCTCGCGGTGACTTGGCCGTGGCCTCCTGTCCGACGATGTGGGCGAGTTCTCCCAAGGTGAAGTCCTGATAGGTCAGTTTTCCCTCGAGAAGGTAGGTCCCGCACAGTTCGCACCGCCCGCCGGCGCGGACCCACACCTTGAGTCGCTCGACTTCGGGGATGGACTTGCGTGCCACGGGGGCGGCTCCTTTGGGTTGCCTGGTGCAGGCGTGGGTTGGTCGTGTGCTGTCGTTAGGGTTTGTGGCTCGGTGGGGTGTGGCGCTGCGTGCCAGCGGGTTAGGGGGTAGAGGGGACGTAGTGATGATGGGGTCCGCTGTGGGCGTGCGGAAGGGCGATCAGGTGGGTTCCTGACGTCGATGCGGCCATCTGCATGCCGAGGAACGTGGTAAGCGTGGCGGCGACGGCGGCGAGGTCGGCTGAGGATCCGTGGAAGGTGGGGACGGAGCAGCCACGGGTTGGGACGAGTTCGTCGCCGTGTTCTGTTTCTTGCCACAGAGGGTGGTACAACTCCAGTCGGTGGTCACCGAGTACGGAGAGGCCAGCCTGGGAGTCCAGGATGTGGGGTCCTTGGAGGGTGTCCGGGGCGCAGGCGGTGAGGATGCCCAGGGTCCCGGTGCGGGTGTCTGTGGCGATCTGGGCCAGGGTGGCCTTGCGGTCGGGTGTGCGCGCGAGGACGTCCAGGGCCTGCCCGATGGCCAGGCTGATGGTGGCATCGATGACGAGATCGGCCTGGCGCATGACCTGTTCGGCATCGTCGGGAAGGATGCCGTTTGCGGTGTCGACGGTCAGGTGGTCGTCGAGGTTGCGCAGGCGGTCGGCGAGCGCGGCGGCCTTGGTCTCGCCGATGTCGGTCTCGAGGAAGTTCTGGCGGACGAGCAGTCCGCCGGTGACGACGCCGGGGTCGCACAGCGTGATGCGTGCGGCTCCGGCCCGTGCGATGAACTCCGCGGTCCAGGATCCGATGCCCCCACAACCCCAGATGTGGACGTGTTTGTCCTGGTAGTTGTTGACAGGGCGGCTCGCGTCGCGGCGGGTGGTGACGGCTTGGCGTTCGTCGGACACGCGGCACCATTCGATCGGGACGGTCGGTTTGACCGCGCTGGGCGTGAGATTGCTCAGAGAACCGGGATGGCGCCGTGCGAGGTCGCGTAGTTCGTCGGCGGCGGTTGCCGGGATCCGGCCCGCGATCAGATGGGGTGGCCCTCCGGCGGGGTGGGGCACGGCCAGAAGGAAGTACTGCGGTGTGCCGTCGGCGTTTCTGACCACGCTGGTCACCAGGGAAGTCAGCACGGCCGGTGCGAACGGAGCGGTGGCCCTGCCGGGCGATGCATCGATCTGCTGCAGGAGTTGGACGAGTGTGGTGCCGGCTCCCATCGGCAGAGGTGCCGGGGCGGTGATAACCGGTAGGCGTGCCACGGGAAGCTCTCGGGGGACGAAGGTGAGATCCAGGCGCTGAACGTTCCTGGCGACCAGGTATCCGGCCTGCACGTTCTTAGGGGGCACGGGTTCGCGCACGACGATGGTGGGAGCTGTCGCGGACTCGTGCAGGACGCCGCCCACCGCGTGATAGAGGGCAGTCGAGGCGTCGAACCGGTTGCCGGCGGCATCGCTGAGCCAACCCCACAGGCGGTCGAGGCTGGAGCGGATGCCGGCGGCCGGGTTCCACTCCCGGGCGGGGTCCAGGTACAGGCACAGCCGGTGGCCCTGCAGGACGTGGGGGTACCCGAGGAACCGCGTATGGGTGACGTCTGCCTGTGGGGGCAGCAGCGCGTGGGGCGGGATGCGCAGGACGAACTGCTCGCGCGGCTGGAGCGGGAGCCCGCCCTCCACCCGGACGGTTCCCCTCGTGTCGATCTCGATCGTGACCGCCACAGCGCCGTCATCCGTACGCTCGGGCGCTCCCACCACGCGCAGGATGTCCGGCTGCTCGGCGGCGACCGTGCGGAGATCCGCGAGCGCCTGCTTCTGCCACGCAGTGCGGGCGCCAGGCCGCCCGGAGTTGCGCCTGCTCATCCAGCGCGCCCCGACCGCCCCGTCGTCGTCACGGCGGCCACGGACGTGGCCGCGGCGGGGAACTTCGCGCTGCTCTGCTGGGTCTCGGGCTCCTTGAAACCGCTGCCGAACAGGTCCTGCCACAGCTCGATACTGGTCTCCTTGTCCGGCTCGCGGTACGCGTCCTCGATCTCTGCGGCGTGCACGCGGATCCGCTCGCGGAAGTAGTCGTAGGTGGCCTGGGTCCACCGGTGGTCGAAGGTGACCCCCGACCCGGAGGGGTCGGCGATCGACGGCTTGGTGGGGTTGGCCTGCAGGTAGGTGTTCAGATCCTGGACGAGGTGGAGCAGGGTCGTAGGCACGTTGGCGTAGTAGCCGGGGTCCAGCAGCTTCTTCGTCTCGCTGACCTGGTTTCCGAGCAGGGTCGTCAGGATGATCGACCGGGTCCCGGTGAAGGAGTTCTTGTGGTCGCGCAGGTACTTCATCAGCCGGATGACCTTGCGCAGGTTCCCACCGGTGATTCCATCCTGCTGGCGCATCCAGGTCGTGAAGCCCTCGGGGTCCGTCGCCTCCCAGCAGTTGTCGTCCCGGTTGACGATGACGCTGCGGCCGTCGCTGAGCTGCACGTAGGGAACGATGTCCACGTGCATCGAGTTCTTGTAGACCAGACGCACGCAACGGCACTTGCGCGAGTGCGGCATCTCGCCGTAGCGACTGTGCCGGTGCAGCGCGGCGTAGACCTTGTCGATGTAGGTCTTGGGGCTGTCGTGCCAGTCCGGGTTCTCCTCCATCAGGAGGAGGAAGTCGGCATCGAACTCGTTGTCACCGACCGGGTCGATGATGGTCCTCTGCGCCCACGACCCCTGAGGAATCTTGTCGAGGACGAGATGCCCGATCTCGTCGTCCTCCTTCAAGGCCCGGTAGACGTTACCCACTCGCTCGTCGAGTAGCTCGAGCTTGAACCGGCTCAGGTTGACCGTGTCCGTGAGGAGCGTGTTGAAGCAGGCCGTGAGCTGCACTGGCACCATCCCCGTACATCGTCTTCATTGAAGTTCGTGAAACCGTAGCACGAGGGTACGGCAGACGGCCGCGGCCGAACGGATGGCATGCTGGTGTGTCGTGTTACTTGAGCTGCCCGGCCGCCACCCCTTGCTGCGCGGCACCCTGCGCCTGCAGGAAACCGCCCGGCCCGGATTGACCGTCGATGCCCGCCACCTGGAGTTCGCCAGTCCGCTGGATCTCGCCGCCGTGGCCGCGCTCACCCACACTCACGCGGCCAGCGGCACGGAGATCGCCTTACTCCTGCCCGAACGCCGTGGCGTGGCCTCATATCTGCAGCGCATGGACCTGTTGAAGCACTTGCCGGACGGATCTCGCATCGTGGGCTCCCTCTCCGAGGGCGAGCGCAACGATCACTCAGCCAGCCTGCTGGAGGTCACCCGCCTGACAGGAGCGGCGGTCCGTGACGTGAACCAACGGATCGGGTTCGTCGCAACCAGCCACCTGGGAAAGCGCTTCGGGAGACAGGCGTTCACGGGGCTGGGTGAGCTCATCGACAACGCGGTGAGTCACGGAACCAGCGAGCTGGGCGCCTTCATTACCGCACAGGCCTACAGCGGCAGGACCACCGGCCGCAGGCGACTGGAGGTCTCGGTCTGCGACACCGGAGTCGGAGTACTCAGTCACCTGCGCCGCAACCAGCAGCACTCGGACGTAACCGACAGCATCCACGCGCTGGAACGTGCACTGAGTCCCCGTGTCAGCGGAACAGACGAGGACCGCGGCTACGGTCTTCCTGATGTCCTGGACGGGGTCAGAGAGACTGCGATCACGAGCCTGATCCTGCGCAGCGGCGACGGAGCCGTGACGGCCAGCCACTACCGGGAGCACGCCTTTGCCTCCTATCGGCGCATCCCCGAGCGAGTGGCGGGCACCTGGGCCTGGCTGAGAGTCTCGTTCCCTGGCTAGCCGCACTGTGCTTCAATGCGTTCAATGAAGGCGAAAAAGCAAATGCTCACCTTCCCCGTCAGTAAACCGGGTACGTTCCTATCCACCCGCGGCACAGGGGCTCACAAGCGTAGTGAGCTGGAGACCGTGCTCAATTCGGCCCGTCCGGCCCCCGTGCTGGAAATCGACTTCACCGGCACCGAAGCCATGACCCACAGTTTCGTGGACGAGTTCCTCGGCAAGCTCTACGTGTCCCTGGCAGCTGGCGACGTGCAGGCTGCCGCCGTCCGGCTGATCGGGCTGAACGAGGAGACCCGTGAGTCCGTCGCCGTCTGCCTCGAGCGACGCAAGCAGTTCGCCGTGCAGGGCGAGGACCACACTTTGCTGGGCGACACCACTGTCATGCCGGACACCTACGCCCAGGCCCGCCGCCTCGGCACGTTCCGTGCCCAGGAGCTGGCCGAAGCACTCGGTATTTCCGTCACCAATGCCAACAACCGGCTTAAACGCCTTGTCCAAGCGGGAGCCTTGAGCCGCAACCGCGCACCCGGACCGGAGCGGGGCGGCAAGGAGTTCATGTACACCCTGCCGTAGGAGCTCACCCGGCAGTTTGGCACCTTCGCCAAGCATCTGAGCACATCGCCGCCGCTCTGACGCTGATGCATATTCCGTCCGCTGCCCGTGGCGACACTTCCGCCAGCGCGAGGCCAGCCACGCAACCCGCCCGCGCCTCCCCATCACGCCGTGGCAGCCTGAGCCCGCCGTCTCTCGCCCCTTTTTACCAACCTCACGGTCGCCGTCGGGCCGCCCCTTCTCCGACGGCGGGCACTCCCACACCGTCGCCGACTTCGGACTTCCGCGTCGGCGGCTTCGCCCCAGAGGGCGACTCCAGTTCTCGTACGTCTCCCCCTCCTGGGAGATCCCCTACAGCGCAGAGTTCACCGCCCAGGGCCTGGTCCACTCCTCCGTCGGCAACACGCCTGGTGAGCGTCCGGCGCACCGCGCTGCCCGCCTCCTACTGGATCAACCAGCACAAGCCGTACCTGTACTTCGCCAGGGACCGCATGCGTGTCAGCCCTCTTACCTTCCCGTCGGCGAAATCCGGCCGGGTGTAGCTCTTCTTGAGGGACGTTGCTGATCAGGCCCCAACGGTCAGTGGTGCAAGACTTCCTGCGCTGCTCGCTCAGGCACACGCCAGCGTGTGCCATGAAACCTCTCAACGAGACTTGATCACCGGTCAGGTCGGGCGTTCGCTGGTCGGCCAACGATTCCGCTGTGGAACGGTGCGTCACCGGCACCACCAACGATCATCCAGCGACCGTTCAGAGGCTACCTTGCGTCCTGAGTGGGCGGTTCGTAAGGTGATGTCCGTTTCTGGTTGAGGTTGGGGCAAGGTCGCTGGTGGAGGGGCGGTCGGCTATTGCTTCCTGGCGAAGTTGCCGGTGTCGGCCTCGGTGAGGATCCCGAGCTTGACCAGGCGTTTCAGCTTGGCGCGGGTGCCTTCGACGTTCTTCGGTTGCAGTTCGTGGCCGAGGGCTTCGCAGACGTCCTTGGCCCGTAGTGGCCCGGTCGCGTGGTTGAAGGCGGCGAGGATGCGGGGGTAGTCCGGGTGCTCGGGCAGGTCCGGCGGCGATGCGGGGAGCCGGTCGGCGAGGCCGGTGACGGTCGTGCGGGTGATGGCGAGGTGCTCCAGGTGCGTCTCGGCCTCCCGCAGCCGGGTCTGCAGGTCGTCGATCTGTGCGCGGAGGTCGTCCGCGTGGGTCCGGGCGGCGTCTGCCTGGAGGTCCAGGGCGTCGAGCAGGGGCCGGAGGTTCACGCCGCCGCCTGCGCCTCGCGCCAGGTGGGGGCATTCGCGCCGGTGAGGCGCCGGGTCATGACGTGGGTCATCGCCCAGTAGACGCGGGAGACGGAGGAGGAGGGGCGGTGCTCGTAGTCGCGGACCAGGCGCCGGTGCAGTATCAGGATCCCGTAGGTCTGCTCGACCCTCCACCGCTTCGGCTGCGGCACGAACCCCTTGACCTGCGGGTTGCGGGCGACGATCTCGACATCGATCCCCAGGCCGGCGCCGTGCATGACGACCTGGTTCTTGAAACCCTGGTCGACCAGGGCTTTGCGGACGGTGCCGCCGACGTGCTCGGCAACCTGGTCCAGCAAGACGATGCCCGCGGCGTTGTCGTGGGTGTTCGCGGCGAGGACGGTGACCGCGATGACCAGGCCGAGGACGTCCACAGCCAGTCCGCGCTTGCGGCCGGGCACCCGCTTGGCCGGATCGTGGTCGCTCGTGGTGGCGGGGACCCCGGCGGCCACGTGGACACTCTGGGTGTCCAGGACCACCAGGGTCGGGTCCTCTAATCGCCGGGCCCTCTCCCGGACCTGGCAGCGCAGGAGTTCGTGGATGACCTGGTCGGTCCCGTCGTCCCGCCAGGCGGCGAAGTAGTAGTACGTCGCGCTCTTCTGCGGCAGGTCGTGCGGGAGATAGGCCCACTGGCAGCCGGTCCGGCCCTGGTAGAGGATCGCGTTCACGATCTCCCGCATGTCGTAGGCGCCCTGATGACCGCTGACCGAACGGTGCCGGCCCTTCCACGCGGTGATCACCGGCTCGATCAACAACCACTGCTCGTCCGATAAGTCACTCGGATACGGCTTGCGTTCACTCACCCGGTCACATCACCAGATCAACACCCGCGGACCGGCAGATTCCGCCCCGCCGCCACACCATCAGGCGACAGCAGACCCACTCAAAGACTCACGAACCGCCCACTCAGAGCAGCGCTTCGGCGGTGACGGGCAGGTCACGGACGCGCTGGCCGGTGGCAGGGAAGGGCTCGCGGTGCGCGGCGAGGACGTCCGGGGAGCCGATGCCCAGGTCGAGTCGTGGCTGGGGCGTATCGGCGTTTTGCGGGGCTGCCCCCCCTTTCCCAAACGGCCCAGTCTTGCAGTGCCGTGCCCCGTGGGACAGGTGGGAAGAGGGGCCCTCTCACACCCTGGCTCACCGTTCCCTGGCACAACACGGCCTGCCACACGACCAGTTGTCCCACCAGTCTGGGCGGAAACCGAAATGCCATGAGGGTAACGGTGAACCTCCTTCGTGGGCTCACACCGATCAGCAAGTCCCCCACCTTCCTCGTGTCGAGAGAGTGAGCATGTCTACCGAAACTTCCGAGTCAGCCACGTCTCCCCCCGCCCAGCCCCCGTCCGCACCCTCCCGGCGCACAGTCATCGCGTCGACCACCGTCGTGGGCGGTGTCATCGCGGCGGGCGGTCTGGTGGCAGGTCCGTCCCTGCTCGGCGTCGAAGAAGCCGCTGCCGCCGAGGCATCGCCAAGCAGCCGCGTCTCGTTGACCGTCAACGGCCGGCGGCACACCATCACGGTGGACAACCGGACGTCGCTGCTTGACCTGCTGCGCGAGCATCTGGGGCTGACCGGTTCGAAGAAGGGCTGCAACGCCGGTGCCTGCGGGGCGTGCACGGTGCTGGTCGACGGGCGCCGGGTCAACTCCTGTCTGACGCTGGCGGTGCGCCTGGAGGGCGCCGAAGTCACGACCGCCGAGGGGCTGGCCAGGGGCGATCACCTGCATCCGCTGCAGCAGGCGTTCATCGACCAGGACGCGTTCCAGTGCGGTTACTGCACGCCGGGCCAGATCGTGTCGGGCGTCGGCTGCATGCAGGAGGGCCACACCGGCTCCGCGGAGGAGATCCGGGAGTGGATGAGCGGCAACATCTGTCGCTGCGGGTGTTACGTGAAGATCGTGCGCGCGGTCGAGCAGGCCTCGGGCCGGAAGTGAGTGGCGATGTATCCCTTCTCCTTCACCAAGGCGCCCAGCACGCGTGAGGCCCTCGAAGCAGGTCGGCGCGGCGGGCGGTACATCGCGGGCGGGACCACCCTGGTCGACCTGATGCGCGAGACCGTCGAACGCCCCGAGACTCTCGTCGACATCAGCGCCCTGCCCCTGCGCGAGGTCACCGTCACCGAGCGCGGCGGTCTGCGCATCGGCGCACTGGTGACCATGACCGAGGCCGCCGCCCACCGCAAGGTGCGCACCACCTATCCGGTCATCTCCCAGGCGCTGGAGCTCAGCGCGTCGGCGCAGCTGCGGAACATGGCCACCATCGGCGGGAACATCATGCAGCGCACCCGCTGCACGTACTTCCGTGATGTGACGGCCGCCTGCAACAAGCGCGAGCCCGGCTCCGGTTGTGCCGCGCGGGAGGGGTACAACCGCACGCACGCGATCCTGGGCACTTCCGACGCCTGCGTGGCCACCCACCCCTCCGACGTGGCCGTCGCCTTCGCCGCCCTGGACGCCCGGGTCCATCTGCTCGGCCCGGACGGCGCACGCAGCGTCCCCTTCGCCGACTTCCTGCTACGGCCGGGCCGCACCCCCAACCGCGAACAGGCCCTCAACAAAGGTGAGTTGATCACCGCCGTGGAGATCCCGGCCCATCCGCGCCCACTGAGGTCCGGCTACCTGAAGGTTCGGGACCGCCAGTCCTACGAGTTCGCCCTCACCTCCGCTGCCGTCGCCCTGCACGTCCGCGGCGGCCTGATCCGCGAGGCCAAGGTGGCCGCCGGCGGCGTGGGGACAGTGCCGTGGAAGCTGTCCGCCGTCGAGCGAACCCTCATCGGCGAACGCCCCTCGGAGCGACTCTGGGCCCGGGCGGCCGCGTCGGCCGCAGACGGGGCCCGGCCGTTGGAACACAACCGCTTCAAGGTCGAGTTGCTCAAGCGGACGGTCGAACGCCAGCTGCGCATCGTAGGAGACAGCAAATGAGCCCCCAGCCGCAGGCAGCCGTCGGCGCACCGCTCTCCCGCGTGGAGGGACGGCTCAAGGTGACGGGCCAGGCGAAGTACGCCGCTGATCACGAGCCCGACGGGGTGGTGCACGCCGTCGTGGTCGACAGCAGTGTCGCCCTTGGCCGGATCACCGGCATCGACATTCGTGCCGCTCTCACACAGCCCGGCGTCCTGAAGGTGATCCACCACCGCAACGCCCCCAAGCTGCCGTACGGCCCCAATCCCGGCTCGCTCAACCTTCCGGGTGAGCGGCTGCGCGTCTTCCAGGACGACCAGGTCCGCTTCCACGGTCAGCCGGTCGCCGTCGTCGTCGCCACCACTCTGGAGGCCGCCCAGCACGCGGCGAGCCTGGTGGAGATCGACTACGACAGCGAGCGGCCCGCCACAGACCTGACCGAGGCCCCGGCGGCGGGCGAGCCCAGGACCTACGCGCGCGGCGACGCGGAGGCGGCCCTGCAGTCCTCTCCCGTACGGCTGGAGATGACGTACCGGCCCGCCCGCAACCACCACAACGCGATGGAACTCCACGCCACCGTCGCCCAGTGGGACGGCGACCGGCTCACCCTGTGGGACAAGACCCAGTGGGTGCAGAGCCCGCGGGCCGAAGTCGCCGCCAACTTCGGCATTCCGGCGGAGAACATCCGCGTCATCTCCCCGTTCGTCGGCGGCGCGTTCGGCAACGCCGCGCGGGCCTGGCCGCACATCACCATCGCGGCCCTCGCCGCCCGCGAGGTGGGCCGCCCGGTCAAGCTCGTACTGACGCGCAGGCAGCTCTACTTCGGCGTGGGCTACCGGCCGGCCTACGAGTACAAGGTGCGCCTGGGCAGCGACCGCCGCGGGCGGCTGACCGCCATGACCCACGACCTGCGCGCCGAGACGTCCGGTTACGAGACGTACTCCGAGCGCGGCGTCCTCTCCCCCGGGCAGATGCTCTACACCACGCCCAACGTCAGCCAGGCGCACCGGACCGTGCCGCTGGACGTGAACACCCCGACCCCGATGCGCGGCCCCGGCTACGCCACCGCGGCCTTCCCCATCGAGAGCGCGATGGACGAACTCGCCCACGAGCTCGGCATCGACCCCATCGAACTGCGCCGGCGCAATGAACCCGACAACGACCAGTCCAGCGGGCGGCCGTTCTCCACCCGGCGGCTGCGCGAGTGCTACACCGTCGGCGCCCGCGAGTTCGGCTGGAACCGCCGCAACCCCAGGCCCCGCTCCACCCGCGACGGCGACTGGCTGATCGGCACCGGCATGGCGACCGCTCTCTACGACACCCTGCGCGCCCCGGGCCAGGCCCGGGTCCGACTGGACGTCGACGGCACCGCCGTGGTCGAGTCCTCGACCAGCGACATGGGCCCCGGCACCTACACCTCGCAGACCCAGGTCGCCGCCGACGCTCTGGGCCTTGCGGTCCGCAACGTGACCCTCCGGCTCGGCGACACGAACATGCCCACGGGTCCGCTCCACGGCGGCTCGCTGACCATGGCCAGCCTCGGTTCCATCGTCCTGGACGGTTGCGACAAAGTACGACAGCAGGCGATCGAACTCGCCGTCGGAGACGGGGACTCTCCGCTGTACGGCGCCGCAGCGGGGGACATCGTCGTACGGGGCAGCCGACTGCACATGAGGGACAACCCCGCGCGTGGGGAGACCTACCGGCAACTCCTCACCCGCAACAACCTGACCCACCTCGAAGCGAACGGGTCCTGGACCCCAGGGCAGTCCCGGTCCTCCATGTACGCCTACGGCGCGGTGTTCGCCGAGGTGGGTGTGGACGCCCGCCTGGGTCTGGTCCGAGTGCGGCGGATGCTCGGCGTCTTCGACGCGGGCCGGATCATCAGCCCCAAGCTGGCCGACAGCCAGGCCATCGGAGCCATGACCGGCGGTATCGGTATGGCCCTCCTCGAGCACACCGTCACTGACCACCGCGACGGCCGGATCGTCAACGCCAACCTGGCCGACTACCTGGTCCCCGTCAACGCCGATGTGCCCGACCTCAAGGCGATCTATGTCGACGGCCGGGACGACGAGGCCGACCCCCTCGGCGTCAAGGGCCTCGGCGAGGTGGTCCTGGTAGGCGTCGCACCCGCCATCGCCAACGCCGTCTTCCATGCCACCGGCCGACGAGTGCGCGACCTGCCCATCACCGCCGAGGCGCTGCTCTGAGCCCAGCCCTGGGCAGCGGTGCGTACGCGCCGCTGCCCAGGGCTGGAGCCGCTTTCCCTATTGGAGACCCGCCTGTGCTGAACATCGCGGACACGCTGCACACCTGGTGCCGCAAGGCCCGCCCTTTCGCCCTCGCCACTGTCGTGCAGGTCAGCGGCAGCGCACCTCTGCCCGTCGGCACCGCGCTGGCCGTGGACGACGACGGCAACGCTGTCGGCAGCATCTCCGGGGGCTGCGTCGAAGGCGCCGTCTACGAGCTTTGCCAGCAGGTACTCGCATCGGACGAACCTCCGACCCGGGCGCGCTTCGGCTACTCCGACGACGACGCCTTCGCCGTCGGCCTGACCTGCGGCGGTGAACTCGACGTCCTGGTGCAGCGGATCGTTCCTTCAGGCTCGCCCCATCTCACCACGGCCCTCGACGAGTTGGCCGCCGGCCGGCCCACGGCCGTGGCCCAGATCATCGACGGGCCCGGGGAACTTCTCGGCCGCACTCTGTGCCTCACTGGCGATGGCAACACGTTCGACGCAACCGTGGGAGGTGAGGACTGGGAACGGACGGTCGCGGCGCAGGCTCACGCACTCCTGCGAGCGGGCCGTACTGGCCGGATCGAGGTCGGCGGGGACGCGGTGACCTGCCCGGAGAGACTGTCTGTCCTCGTCCACATCCACGCTTCCCGGCCCCGGATGCTGATTTTCGGCGCCGTCGACTTCGCCGGTGCGCTCAGCGAGGTCGGCCGCTTTCTCAACTACCGGGTTACAGTCTGCGACGCCCGCACCGTCTTCGCCACCGCCTCCCGCTTCCCGCACGCCGACGAAGTCGTGGCCGAGTGGCCGCACCGATACCTCGCCACCACCGAAGTGGACGCCCGCACCGCCGTCTGCGTCCTCACCCACGACGCCAAGTTCGACATCCCCCTGCTACGCCTGGCACTGAGCCTGCCAGTGGGCTACGTGGGCGCGATGGGCTCACGCCGCGCCCACACGCACCGCCTGGAGCTACTGCGTGAGACCGGCGTCCCGGAGGAGCACCTTGCCCGCCTGCGCTCCCCCATCGGTCTCGACCTCGGCGCCCACACTCCCGAAGAGACGGCGATCTCCATCGCAGCGGAGATCGTCGCCCACACTCATCAGGGCTCAGGTACACCGCTGACCAAGGCCACAGGGCCCATCCATCACCGGACGTCACCGTCATTGGCAACTTCTCGAGCGTGACCGGCCGATCGCCAACGCGGGCGAGCAGCCGGTCCACATTCGCGGTGGCCAGGCCAAGCTCACCAGTCCCGCCCCCGAAGCGGTTCTGGCCGCGGAACGCGCCCGAGGCAGGGCGACCTGGACGGCGGACGTCGTCCGTGACGGCACGGCGCTGGTCACGCGGCGACCGGTCGTGATCGACGTCGGGGCGGCGGGCAAGGGGCACCTGGTCGACATCGTCTCGGCGATCCTCCAACGGGTGGGGATCGCCCAGTTCGTCGTCGACGGAAACGGTGACCTGCTGCATGCCGGCGAGGACACGCTGCGAGTCGGCCTTGAGCACCCGTTCGATCCGCGGCTCGTGATCGGTGTGGTGAATGTGCGGGGCCGCGCGCTGTGCGCGTCCGGGGTCACCCGGCGTGCCTGGGGCGAGGGACTGCACCACATGCTCGACGCGAGGACGGGCCTCCCGGTTGGTGAGGTGGTGGCCACGTGGGTGGTCGCCCAAGAGGCCGCCGTGGCCGACGGACTGGCGACCGCGCTCTTCTTCACCGAGGCGCACCGGCTCGCGCGGACCTTTCGGTTCGCGTACGTGCGGATGCACGCGAACGGCCACGCCGAGATCTCCCGCAACTTCGACGGGCAGCTCTTCACCTGAGGGGCCCTGAACAAGAGGTTCACGACCCACAGGGCGTCGCCCCCTCCAGGCCGCCCCGTGGATGTGGACGGCCTGGAGGCGAGCGGGACGGCACGCGGCCGGGCTCCGATCGAATCAGCGGTTGGACAGCCCCATGGCCGCCTCGTCGAGACGCTCGCCCGAGGCCGGGGTGAGGTTGTTGAGCTTCTCGATCTGCGCAGCGGTCAGTTCCACGCCGTCGGCAGCGGTGTTGTCCTCGAGGTGGGCCACGCGCTTGGTGCCGGGGATGGGGGCGATGTCGTCGCCCTGGGCCAGCAGCCAGGCGAGGGCGACCTGGGACGGGGTGGCGCCGGCCTCGTCGGCGACCGCCTTGACCTCGTCGGCGACCCGGAGGTTCTGCTCGAAGTTGCCGGGGAGGAACCGCGGGTTGTTCTTGCGGAAGTCGTCCTCGTCGAACCAGTCGGTCGAGCGGATCGCGCCGGTCAGGAAGCCGTGGCCGAGCGGCGACCAGGGCACGAAGCCGATACCCAGCTCCCGCGTGGTCGGCAGGATCTCCGCCTCCGGATCACGGGACCACAGGGAGTACTCGGTCTGCAGCGCGGTGATCGGGTGTACGGCGTGAGCGCGGCGGATCGTGGCCGGCGCGGCCTCGGACAGTCCGATGTGGCGGATCTTGCCTTCCCGGACCAGTTCGGCGAGGGCCCCGACAGTGTCTTCGATGGGTGTGTCCGGGTCGACGCGGTGCTGGTAGTACAGGTCGATGTAGTCGGTGTCGAGGCGCTTCAGCGAGCCCTCGACCGCGAGCCGGATGCTGGCCGGGCTGCTGTCGAGGCCCTCGCGGCCCGTGTGCGAGATGAACCCGAACTTCGACGCCAGCACCACCTGGTCGCGGCGGCCCTTGAGGGCCTTGGCGACGAACTCCTCGTTGGTGAAGGGGCCGTAGACCTCGGCGGTGTCGATGTGGTTGATGCCAAGGTCGAGCGCCCGGTGGACGGTGCGGATCCCCTCGGCCTCGTCAGTGTCCTTGCCGGTGTAGAAGGCGTTCATCGGCATCGCGCCGAGACCGATACGGGAGACCTCCAGGTCGCCCAGCTTGATGTGCTTCATGCGTGCCGCTCCGTGGATTTCTGGGGCATCTGCGGGTATCCGGCATGCCGCATGGCTGCCGCGCGCCGGGGTCGGGGCGCGGGTGGATCTCCCGCGCCCCGGGGTCGGGGCGCGGGTGGATCTCCCGCGCGAGAAGCCTGATCTTCAGGCTGCGTCCAGCCTGCTGGCCGGGCTCGCCCGATGGCAGGGCGAGCTGTGCCGGGGAGCGGTGTTCCGGGGTATGACAGGGCCCCTCAACCGTCTACCGGGCAGGTCACGGCGCCCTGCACACTCGACGACATGACACCTCAGCAGCAGTACGGCACCGAGCTGGGCCGCTTCCTGCGCGCCCGCCGGGCCCGGGTGACCCCCGGGCAGGCCGGCCTGCCGACCGGCGCGGGCCTGCGCCGCACCCCCGGCCTGCGCCGAGAGGAACTGGCCATCCTGGCCAGCATCAGCATCGACTACTACGCCCGGCTGGAGCGCGGCAAAGAGACCCGGCCGAGCCCTTCCGTCGTGGACGCCCTCGCCCGTGCCCTCTTGCTGCAACCGGACGAGGTCGACCACCTGCGCAGCCTGGCCGCCATCGCCGCTCGGACGGCACCAGAACCTCCGACCTCACCGAGTCGGACCGTACGGCCTGGCGTCAAGCTTCTGCTGGAGAATCTGCGGCCGGCCCCCGCGTATGTGGTCAGCCGTACGAACGACGTGCTCGCCGCGAACCCTGGCGGGCTCAGGCTTCTCGCCGGGATCGAGGAATGGCCGGCCAAGGAGCGCAACGTCGCCCGCTTTGTCTTCCTCCACCCCGCAGCCCGCGACCTGTTCGTCGACTGGGGCAACCAGGCCCGGGGCTGCGTCGCGCACCTCCGGGCGCTGGCCGGCACCGACCCCGACGCCCCGGACCTGACCCGTCTGGTCGGTGAACTCCTGCTGAAGAGCCCGGAGTTCGCCCGCCTGTGGAAGCGCTACGACGTCAAGAACCGTTCGTACGGCAAGAAGACCTTCCTCCACCCCGAGGTCGGCGACCTCACCCTCGGCTACCAGTCCCTGCAGTTGGACGGCACCCCCGGCCACCACCTGCTCGCCTACTACGCCGAACCCGGCACCCCCGACCATGACGCGGTCGCCCTCCTCGACCTCTTGGCCCACCAGCCGGATTACAGGCCGGCGACACCGGGCACGGCATCGTCCGCCTCGTCCTGACACCACCGGGGAACGTCACCAGAGTGGGCGGGCCGGCCGCCTAGGGCTCACCAGGTTGTTGCCACGGAGCGCAGCGCGGTCCACGTTTCGCCGCCCCGGGCCCAGTCCATGGTGAATTGCAGCGGCCAGTCGGCGTGGGTGCCGTAGACCGTCGCCTCGGTGACGATGCGGCCGACGAGGCGGGCCGTGTCGCCCTCCACGTCGACGGTGACGTTCTTCTCGATCACGCTGTGGTAGACGAACTGGCCGGCCCGCATCTGGGACAGCCACTCCGCCTTGGGCTGTTGGTAGCCAGTGATGTGGGTGAGGGTGAAGCCGTCGTCGAGCAGATCGTCCAAGGAGTCGGTGTCACCGTCGGCCATCGCCCGCAGGTGGGCGCGGTAGGCGGCGAGGACCTCTTCGCGGGCGTTCGCGTCCTCGGATGCGGGCATGGTTTCTCCTGTCCTGGTGGGGGTCATTCGGCGGCTTGGCGTCGGGACAGCCGTACTTCTTCGATGTCGAGGTGCCGCTGGACCTGGCGCAGCACGGTGTCGTCGATCTCGTGGTCGTCGCGCAGGCGGAGCACGGTGGCGCGTTTGTGGGCGAGGAGGGCCAGGCGAAGGGCGGTGTAGTGCTGGTGGTGGCGCAGGACGTCGTCCTCGTCGTCGGTCTCGCCGCCACCGGCGCGGACGACGAGCAGATGGGACTCGTACTCCTGGCGCATGCGTTCGGCGACGGCCGGGTCCGTGCCCAGGTCGTCGGCGAGCACGGGGAGGGCCTTGAGAGCCTCCTCGGTGGCGGTCGTCTCGGCGAGGAAGCGCTCCTCCTCCACCGACGTGTCGTGGGGCAGCCGGGCCCAGCGCACCACGGCCGGCAGCAGCAGTCCCTGCACGACCAGAGTGGTGACGATGACACCGGAGGTGACGAAGACAATCGTGTCGCGGTCGGGGAAGGGCGCGCCGGAGTCGAGTGCCGTCGGCACCGACAGGGCCACGGCCAGTGAAACCGCGCCTCGGAAGCCCGCAATCGACGTGACCACGCGGGCGCGGTAGTTCATGCGGCGCAGGCGCTGCTGCGGACGGCGGTCGAGGAGACGGATCAGGTACGGGACGGTGAAGTTGAAGGCGAAGCGCGCGGCGACGACCACGGCGGAGACGGCCGCGACGGCGATGAGGGCGTGGGTGAGGTCATTGCCGTGCAGTTCGCGTACGGCCGCCTGGGCCTGCAGGCCGACGAGGACGAACAGGGAGCCGTTGAGCAGGAAGGTGGCCAGCGACCAGAACTCCTCCGCCTGGCGTCGCATCGAGGCGGCGGCCATGCGCGGTCCGGCCTGGCTCATGATCAGCCCGGCGGAGACGGCCGCGAGGACACCGGAGGCGTGGATCAGCTCGGCGAGGAGATAGGCGGTGAAGGGGGTGAGGATCATGGCGACATTGCCCAGCAGCGGGTCGTCGAAGACCCGCCGCGCCCTGATCACCAGCCACGCGGTCAACGCTCCGGCCGCGGCCCCACCGAGGTAGGAGACGGCGAACAACCAGGTGACGTGCGGGAAGGTGAAGTCCTCCTCGCCGACCGTGATGCCGACGGCCAGTCCGAAGACCACCAGCGCAGTGCCGTCGTTGATGAGGCTCTCGGCGCGCAGCAGGGTGACGTTGCGGCGGGGCAGGGCCTTGGCGAGGACTCCGACGGCGGTCGCGTCGGTAGGAGCCACCGCGGCGCCCAGCACCCATGCCGGTCCCCAGGCCAGGCCCAGTTCGTGTGCCACGGTCGCCACGGCTCCGGCGGTGCCGATGACCAGCACGGTGCTCATCAGGAGGATGCCGCGCAGATCCCGCCGGATCTCCCGCAGGGAGGTGGTCAGGCTCTCCCAGTACAGCAGCACCGGCAGGAAGATGAGCAGCACCGCCTCCGGCGGCAGCTCCACCTCGCGCAGCGCGGGCACGAAGCCGAGCAGTGCGCCGAAGAGCAGCAGTACGACGGGTGGGGCGATCCGGTAGCGCTCACCGAGGGCGTTGCCCAGGAGCACCGCCACGCCGAGGACCACGACGAGTTCGAGACCGATCACGGGATGTCTCCCGACCGGGTCAGGAGTCGGATGACCGACTGCGCGACATCATGGGGGCCCGGATCCCGGCGCTCAGCCATGGTCGGGGCGAGGGGTTCGCCGGGCGACGTGGCGGCGTGGGCGTTGACAGTGAGCATTGGCCTTCTCCTGCGGCGTTCAGCGAGGCAGGAGCCGCATGGTCGTTGAGCCCGCGGTGGAGCTCGTGATGCGCTGGATGGTGTTGGCGGAGTATCGGCCGTACTTGGTGCGGTAGGCGGCGTCGACCGCGTCGTTGATCTCGCCGTCGACGTCCTCGAACGTCACGTCCTTCTCGACCCCGCCAGCTTCGACACGGCCCTCGTGGCGGGCTCGGGTGCCGCGGAACCATGCGGAGGCGGGGCCGTTCACGGAGCGGACGTAGATGTCGTCGCCCCCACGCACGACCCAGATGGTGCGCGGGCTGCTCAGCTCGCCGTCCCGGCGCCGGGATGCGACGTCCAGTTCCTCGGCCGATCCGACCCGGTCGAGTTCGTCGTCGGTCCAGGGAGCACTGGTGGTCATCCGCTCATCTCCTCGGTTCTCGTGGTGCAGTTTCCGCGGGGCGGGCGGACTCCTGGGGGTGGGAGAGGATCTTCAACGAGCATCGAGCCCGGCCACGGTTCTCGCATCACGGCAGACCGTGCCATGCCGGGCGTCGGCCTTCCAGGGTGTGACACGGCCCCCAAGCTGCCTGCCGCGCCGCCCCGGCTCTTCTCTGCTCGGCGGCACCCCGTACGAGGGCTCTCGGGGGCGCGGCTCCTCGTACGGGGTGGTCTCAGGTGGACGTGGCCGTGGGTCAGGCCAGCGTCGAGGTGTCGATCACGAAGCGGTAGCGCACGTCGGAGGCGAGGACACGCTCGTAGGCCTCGTTGATTTTGTCGGCGGGGATGACCTCGATCTCGGAGCCGATGCCGTGCTCGGCGCAGAAGTCGAGCATCTCCTGGGTTGCGGGGATGCCGCCGATCAGCGAACCGGCGTAGGAGCGGCCCTGCATGATGAGCGAGAACACGTTGAGCGACAGCGGCTCGGCAGGGGCACCGACGTTGACCATGGTGCCGTTCACGGCCAGCAGACCGAGGTAGGTGTCAAGGTCGAGCTTGGCGCTCACCGTGTTGACGATGAGGTCGAACATGCCGGCGAGCTGCTCGAAGGTCGCCGGGTCGCTGGTGGCGTGGTAGTGGTCGGCGCCCAGACGCAGACCGTCGTCCATCTTCTTCAGCGACTGCGACAGGACGGTGACCTCGGCGCCCATCGCGTGCGCCAGCTTGACGGCCATGTGGCCCAGGCCGCCCAGGCCGACGACGGCGACCTTCTTTCCCGGGCCCGCGCCGAAGCGGCGCAGCGGCGAGTAGGTGGTGATGCCCGCGCACAACAGGGGGGCCGCCTCGTCGAGGCCGATGCCCTCGGGGATGTTGACGACGAAGTCGTCGTTCACGACAACGTGGGTGGAGTAGCCGCCCTGGGTGAGAGTGCCGTCCCGGTCGGTCGAGCCGTAGGTGAGGGTGTTGCCCTTCAGGCAGTACTGCTCCTCGCCCTTCCGGCACGGCTCGCACTCACGGCAGGAGTTGACCATGCAGCCGACGCCGACCCGGTCGCCGACGGCGTACTTGGTGACCTCCGAGCCGACCTCCGTGACGATGCCGGCGATCTCGTGGCCGGGCACGATGGGGTAGGTCTGCTCGCCCCACTCGCTGCGCGCGTGGTGGATGTCGGAGTGGCAGATGCCGCAGTACTTGATTTCGATGAGGACGTCGTGCGGGCCGACGTCACGGCGCTCGATGGTCGTGGGGGTGAGGGGTTCGGTCGCGGCCGTGGCGGCGTACGCGTTGACGGTGAGCATGGGTTTCTCCGGGGCTGTGGTTCTGGTTCTACTGTTGTCGGCCGTTAGGGATTTGGTCAGCGGGGTTCGAGCCGCATCGTGGTGGAGCTCGCCTCGGGGCTGGTGATGGCCTTGATGATGTACGCGGCGTAGTGCCCATACTTGGCCCGGTAGGCGGTGTCCACGGCGTCGTTGACCTCGTCGTCGGCGTCGATGATCGTGACGTCCTTTCGGACTCCGCCGGCCTGGATGCGGCCTTCCTGACGGGCCCGGGTGCCGCGGTACCAGTCGGAGCCGGGGCCATTGACGGAGCGGACGTAGATGTCGTCGCCGACGCGGACCACCCAGATCGTCCGCCAGCTGCCCAGCTCGCCACCGCGCCGCAGGGACGCGATCTCCAGTTCCTCCGCGTGTTCGATGCTGTCGAGCTCCTGGCTCGCCCAGGCCGCTGTCGAGGTCATGAGGTCTTCTCCTTGAGGAATACGGAGGCCGCCGCGGTCAGGACCACGAGCAGCGCGGCGATCAGGAGGCTGGTGCGCAGCCCGTGCAGGAACTGGGCGTGGTTGGAGACCAGGGCGCCGAAGACGGCCACGGACAGGGCTCCGCCCAGCTGGCGGGAGGCGTTCAGTACGCCGCTCGCGGTGCCGGCGCGCTGGGCGGAGACGCGGTCGAGGAGCAGTGAGGTCACCGCCGGTACGGCGAGGCCGCCGCCGGTTCCGACCGGGATCATCAGCAGGACCAGCAGCCAGGCGGGCGCCGATGCCGGCGCCACGCAGAGCGCCACCAGGCCGGCGGCCATCAGGAGCTGCCCGGTGATGATCGGCATCCGCGGCCCGAACTTCGCGCCGAGCCGGGCTGCCGTCGGGCTGCTGACCGCAGTCAGCAGAGTCATCGGCAGGAACGCCAGCCCGGTGGCCATCGGCGACAGGTCCTGTTCCTGCTGGAGGTACAGGCCGAGCAGGAAGATCATCCCGTAGAAGCCGACGTTGAGCGCGAACCCGATGGTCGCCGACAGCGCCATCGTCCGTGCGCGCAGGAGCTCCAGCGGCACCATCGGATTGCGGCCGCGCGCCTGGGCCGCCACGAAGACCGTTGCCGCGACCACAGCCACCGCCAGCGCGAGCAGCACGCGCGGCGCGCCCAGGCCCACGGCGCCGGCCTCGATAGCCGCGTACGTCAGGCCGCCCATCGCCGCCACCGCGGCGATCTGCCCGGTCCAGTCGAACGGAGCGTCCGCCTGGCGGGGCGAGCGGGCGGTCCGGGCAAGCAGGACCAGCGCCAGCGCGCCCACCGGCAGATTGACGAAAAAGATCATCCGCCAGCTGAGCTCACTCAGTACACCGCCCAGCACCGGTCCGGCCGCCGCACCCACCGAGCCGCCCATCGCCCATACCGAGATGGCCCGGGCCCGCTTGGTCTGGTCGGGGAACGCCTCGCGGATCAGCGCCAGCGAGGCCGGCACGATCACCGCAGCGCCCGCGCCTTGCACCAGCCGCGCCCCGACCAGCACACCCAGGTTCGGCGCGAAACCGCAGGCCGCCGAGGCGACGGTGAACACCACGAGCCCCGCCCCGAACGCCTGCCGCGCACCGATCCGGTCGGTCACCGACCCCGCGGACAACAGCAGCGCGGCGAACATCAGCGTGTAGCCGTCCACCACCCACTGCAGGCCCGTCATGCCGCCGCCGAAGCCGCGCCCGATCTCCGGCAGCGCGACGTTGACGATCAGGGCGTCGAGCGTCATCACGAAGAAGCCGAGCAGCGCGGCCGCCAGCGCCCAACGGGCACCGCTCACGATGCCGCGCTGCCCGGCGGCGGGCTCGGCGGACGACTTGTCCGATGCGACTGAACTGGACACGGGTGGGTCTCCTGATCGCGAAACGAGTGCTCGGTACGGAAGGTGGTCTTCAACCGGCATCCAGCCTGCGCCCCGGATGCGTCACGTGGCAGGCCGAGCTGTGCCGGGGAGCGCTGTTCGGGGGTGTGACAGGGCCCCCCAGGCTCAGCACATGGATCCGTACCGCCCTGCCTGACACACTGGCCGCATGGCACGGGAGCAGCGCAACGGCAGCGACGGCACGGAACTGGGGCGCTTCCTGCGCGCCCACCGCACCCGGGTGACACCCGAGGAGGCCGGTCTCAAGGCCGGCCCCGGCCTGCGGCGCACGCCCGGGCTGCGCCGCGAGGAACTGGCCACCCTCGCGGGGGTGAGCATCGACTACTACACGCGGCTGGAGCGCGGCAAGGAGGCCCACCCCAGCCCGTCCGTCGTCGACGCGCTCGCCCGTGTCCTCCTGCTCGACGAGCGCGCGCACGAGCACTTGCGGGACCTCGCCGCGTGCGCCGCCCGCCCCGCCGCCACGGAGCCCCCGACGGCGCCCACTTCGTCAGTAGGGCCCGGGATCAACTTGCTGCTCGAGAGCCTGCGGCCCAACCCCGCGGTCGTGGTCAGTCGCACGATGGACCTGCTCGCGTGGAACCCGGGCGGGCTACGGCTGTTCGTGGGCATGGAGCAGTGGCCGGTCGAGAAGCGCAACGTCGCGCGCTGGGTGTTCCTCAACCCCGGTGCCCGCACGGTGTTCGACCACTGGGACGAGCAGATCCGCGCGTGCGTCGGACGCCTGCGCGCCCTGGCCGGCACCGACCCGGATGCCCCGGACCTTGTCGGGCTCGTCGACGAACTACTGGCCGAGAGCCCGGAGTTCGTACAGCTCTGGGAGCGCTACGACGTACGCGCGCACACCCACGGCCGCAAAACCTTCCACATCCCAGACATCGGCACCCTCACCCTCGACTACCAGTCCATGCAGCTGGAAGGCGCCCCCGGCCACCGGCTGGTCGCCCACTACGCGGACCCCGGCACACCCGACCACGACAAGATGGTCCTCCTCGACATGACCGCCACCGGGCCGAACGTGGAACCCGCCGAAGAGAAACGAAACTGACGACGGCGCGGGCATCTCCGACCGTGGGTCAGGGCTGGATCAGGACTTTCAGTGCGGTCCGGTCGGCCATGGCCCGGTAGCCGTCCGGTACGCCGTCGAAGCCGACGGTGTGATCGAAGACCCGGCCGGGATCGACCGTGCCGTCGAGGATGTCGGGCAGCAGTTCCTCGATGTAGGCACGGGCCGGGGCCGCACCGCCGGTGACCGTGATGTTGGCCATCATCGACGGGAAGCCGAGCGGGATCTCGGTGTACTGGGCGACACCCAGCCGGCTGATCACACCGCCGTCCCGGACGATGCCCAGCGCCGTGTCCATCGCCTGTGTGGCGCCGACGGCCTCCACCACCGCGTGTGTACCGTCCCCGCCGGTCAGTTCCCGTACGCGCTCGATGCCTTCCTCGCCGCGCTCGGGTACGACGTCGGTGGCGCCGAAGTCGCGGCCCAGGTCGGTACGGTCCGTGTGCCGGCCCATGAGGATGATCTGCTCGGCGCCGAGGCGCTTGGCGGCCAGTACCGCGCACAGTCCGACCGCGCCGTCGCCGATCACGGTGACGGACTTGCCGGGGGCGACCCGGGAGGTCACGACGCCGTGGTGGCCGGTGCAGTACACGTCGGACAGGGTCAGCAGGGACGGCAGCAGAGCCGAGTCCTCGGCGACCGGCAGCTTCACCAGCGTGCCCTGCGCCTGCGGCACGCGGACGGCCTCGCCCTGACCGCCGTCGACACCGTTGGGGCCCCACTGGCCGCCGTGACGGCAGGAGGTGTGCAGCCCTTCGGTGCAGAAGTCGCAGGTGTTGTCCGCCCAGACGAAGGGTGCGACCACCAGGTCCCCGGCCTTGAGCCCGGTCACGTCCGAGCCGACGTCCTCGACCACGCCGAGGAACTCGTGGCCCATGCGCACGCCGTCCTCGGAGGCGGGCATCGACGCGTACGGCCACAGGTCGCTTCCGCAGACGCAGGAACGCACGACGCGGACGACGGCGTCGGTGGAGTTCTGGATCTTGGGGTCCGGTACGTTCTCGACGCGGACGTCGCCGGCGCCGTACATCACTGTTGCTCGCATGAGGCTTCTCCCAACGTGCGATGGTGCTGATCAGAAATAGCGGCCGCCCGTGGGCACGGGCAGCGCATCGAGTTCGGCGAGGTCCGCGGCGCTCAGCTCGACATCCGCCGCCCCGGCGTTGTCCGCCAGGTACTTCGGCGTCTTGGTCCCGGGGATGGGGACGACGTACTCGCCCTTTGCCAGCACCCATGCCAGGGCCACCTGCGCCGGAGTCGCGCCCATGCGCTCGGCGATCTCCCGCACCCGCTGGGCGATGGCCAGGTTGGTGTTCAGCGCCTCCTGCTGGAAGCGGGCGAGGCCGCGCCGGAAGTCGTCCTCGGGCAGGTCGTCGTGGGAGGAGAACCGGCCGGTGAGGAAGCCCTTGCCGAGGGGCGAGTACGGCACGAACGCGATGCCCTGCTCCTGGCAGTAGGGCAGCACTTCCTCCATCCAGTCCCGGGTCCACAGCGACAGCTCGGACTGCACCGCCGTGATCGGGTGGACGGACTGGGCCCGCTTGATCTGCTCGACACTCACCTCGGACAGGCCGATGGCGCGGGCCTTGCCCGCCGCGACGGTCTCGGCCAGGGCGCCCACGCTCTCCTCGATCGGCACCTGCGGGTCGGTGCGGTGCAGGTAGTAGAGGTCGACGTGGTCGGTGCCGAGCCGCGCGAGGCTCTCGTCGATCGAGCGACGGATGTGCTCCGGGCGGTTGTTGAGGCCCATCACGGGGTTGCCTTGGGCGTCTCGGGTGAGAGCGCCGACCTTGGTGGCCAGCACTGCCTGGTCGCGACGGCTCTTCAGGGCCCGTCCGAGGAGTTCCTCGTTGGTGAACGGGCCGTACACGTCGGCGGTGTCGAGCAAGGTCATCCCGAGGTCCAGTGCCTGATGGATCACCGAGATCAGGGTGGCCTCGTCGCGCGGGGTGGCCTGGTCGTAGCTGAAGCTCATGCCCATGCAGCCCAGGCCGATGACACCGACCTCGGGTCCGTCGGGGCCGAGAGTGGTGATGCGCATGTGTCCTTCCCTTTTCGGGTTCGCCGTTCGTTCAGCGGGTGCTGCTGCTCGGCGCGTTGTATTCGGCGTCGTCGACCTTTTCCAGCCAGGTCGTCTCCGGGCTGCCGTCGCCCGTGCCCTCCCACATCGCGAGGTGGGTCATGAAGTGGTCGGAGGTGGCACCGTGCCAGTGCTCCTCGCCCGGCGGTGTGTGGATCGTGTCGCCGGGGTGGGCCTCGATGACCGTGCCGTCGCGCGTGCCGATCAGGGCGATGCCGGAGACGATGTGCAGGGTCTGGCCCATGACGTGCGAGTGCCAGTCGGTGCGCGCGCAGGGCGAGAAACGCACCATGTTGGCGCGCATCCGCGAGGGCTCCTGGCCGGCGTGGATCACGTCGAACCAGACGTCGCCGGTGAACCAGTCGGCGGGCGCCTTGACGGTGGGCTGCTTCTTCAGGATTTCCAACACTTCGCTCCTTGCTGTCTTGCTCTGGCTCGCTCGTTGCCGGTGGCCTGGTCCTCGACGATGTCCTTGAGCTGCGTGATGGCGCTCATGGCGTTGGGCCACCCGGCGTAGAACGCCAGGTGGGTGATGGCCTCGACCAGCTCGTCCTTGCTGAGCCCGTTCTCCAGGGCCCGGCCCAGGTGGAAGCCGAGCTGGTCGGTGCGGTACAGGGCGGCCAGCGTGGTGACGGTGACCAGGCTGCGGTCGCGCGGGGACAGGCCCGGGCGCTCCCAGATGTCGCCGAACAGCACGTCGTCGGTCAGCTCGACGAGCTTCGGCGCGAAGTCGCCGAGCAACTTCTGGGCAGCGGACTGCTCTTCCGCCAGGGGCGGTGCTCCTTGCGTGGATCGGGGCGCTACCCGCCCGTGACGGGCGGGCGACACGTGCGGTGACCGACCGGATCAGTCGGGTTCAGTTGTGGTCGATCATGTCCATGTGGTCCTTGCCGAGGCGGTCGCCGACGGCCGGGGTGAGGTTGTCCAGCTTCTGGAGCACATCGGCGGACAGCGTGATGCCGTCGGCCGCGGCGTTCTCCTCCAGGTGGGAGACGCGACGGGTGCCGGGGATGGGGGCGATGTCGTCGCCCTGCGCCACCAGCCACGCCAGGCACAGCTGGCCGGGCGTGATGCCGACCTCGTCGGCGATCGCCTTGACCTGGTCGGCGACGCGCAGGTTCTGCCGGAAGTACTCGGCGTCGTTGAAGCGCGGCATGGTCGCGCGCAGGTCGACCTCGGCGTCGAACCAGTCCGTCGTACGGAAACCGCCGGCCAGGAAGCCGTGGCCCAGCGGAGCCCATGGCACGAAACCGATGCCCAGCTCCCGCGTCACCGGCAGGATCTCGGTTTCCGGGTCGCGGAACCACAGGGAGTACTCGGTCTGCACCGCGGTCAGCGGGTGTACGGCGTGGGCGCGGCGTATCGTGCCGGGGCCGGCCTCCGACAGGCCGAGGTGGCGGACCTTGCCCTCCTGGACCAGCTCGGCCATGGCGCCGACGGTCTCCTCGATGGGTGTGGCCGGGTCGACGCGGTGCTGGTAGTACAGGTCGATGTAGTCGGTGTCGAGCCGCTTGAGGGAGCCCTCGACCGCGGCCTTCACGGTGACCGGGCTGCTGTCGAGACCCTCCCGGCCGGTGTACGACACGAAGCCGAACTTCGACGTCAGCACCACCTGCTCGCGGCGGCGGCCCTTCAGCGCCTTGCCGACCAGTTCCTCGTTGAGGAACGGGCCGTACGCCTCGGCCGAGTCGATGTGCGTGACACCCAGGTCGAGCGCGCGGTGGATGGCGCGTACGCCTTCCGCGTTGTCGGCGTTGGCGCCCGTGTAGAGCGCGTTGATGGGCATCGCGCCCATGCCGATCTGGCTGACGTCCAGCTGTCCGCCCAGCTTGATGTGCTTCATGGTCGTGCTCCCTGTGGGTCGGGGGCCGTCTGCGCGATAGGGGCCGGAGGTCTCACGGGCGGCTGTCGAAATGTGTCGCGGCCGGACCTCCGGGCTCAGGCCGGCGGGGCCGCGTGCAGGGGCTCTCGGACGGAGATCTCCAACGACATCGACTCTTCCCCCATCACTCGCCGCGTGGCAGGGCGGGCTGTGCCGGGGAGCGGCGTTCCGGGGTGTGACAGGGCCCCCCACGCCTATGCCGGAGAGGTCGCGGCGCCCGCAGACTGGAGGCATGAAGAGTGAGCAGCAGAGCGGCACCGAGCTGGGGCGCTTCCTGCGCGCCCGCCGGGCCCGGGTGACCCCTGAGGAGGTCGGTCTGACGGCCGGTGCCGGTCTGCGCCGTACGCCGGGGCTGCGCCGCGAGGAACTGGCGACCCTGGCCGGCATCAGCATCGACTACTACGTCCGCCTGGAGCGCGGCAAGGAAACCCGGCCCAGTCCGTCCGTGGTCGACTCGCTGGCACGCGCCCTGCGCCTGGAGGAGGACGAGCACGAGCACCTGCGGAGCCTGGTCGCCCTCGCGGCGCGCACCCCTCCGGAGCCTCCGGCCGCGCCCAGCCGCACCGTCCGGCCGGGCGTGAAGCTGCTGCTGGAGAGCATGCGTCCGCACCCCGCGCACGTGGTCAGCCGCACAGGCGACCTGCTCGCTGCCAACCCGGGCGGACTGCGTCTGCTCGCCGGCATCGAGGACTGGCCGGCCAAGCAGCGAAACATCGCCCGCTACGTCTTCCTCCACCCCGCCGCGCGCGACCTGTTCCACGACTGGCACCACCAGGTCCGCGGCTGCGTCGCCCGTCTGCGTGCCCTGGCCGGCACCGACCCCGATGCCCCCGACCTCACCCAGCTCGCCGGTGAACTGCTTCTCAAGAGCCCGGAGTTCGCCCGCCTGTGGGAGCGCTACGACGTCACGGGGCACTCCTTCGGCCGCAAGACCTTCCACCACCCCGAGGTCGGCGACCTCACTCTCGGCTACCAGTCGATGGAGCTGGAAGGCACCTCCGGACACCGCCTGGTGACGTACTACGCCGAACCCGGCACTCCCGAGCACGATGCGATGGTCCTGCTCGACATGCTCGGACAGGAGCAGGCCGCGAAGAGGATGCAGGCGCATGGCGGCCCGCCGGCAGCCGCCGAGGCCGAGCCCTCCTCTCCCTCCTCCTGATCGCACCCCGTCTGTCGGTCGGCCGAGCGCGGTCGTGTTGCGACCTGCTCCACCGGCGGTCAGCCTGAGTCCCAAGCCCCACACCGCCGAGGAGTCACGCCGATGACGACGTGGACGAGCGATGAACTCGACAGCATCGAGCACGCGGAGGAACTGGAGATCGCGTCCCGGCGGCGCAGCGGCGCGCTGAGCAGTTGGCGGACGATCTGGGTCGTCCGCGTCGAGAACGACATCTACGTCCGCTCCGTCAACGGCCCCGGCTCCAGGTGGTATCGAGGTACGCGGGCCCGTCGGGAGGGCCGTGTCCAGGCAGGCGGCGTCGGGAAGGACGTCACCCTCGTCGACGCCGACGAAGAGATCGCCGACGCCGTCGATGCCGCATACCGCGACAAGTACGGCCACCACGCCGCGTACATCATCAAGGCCATCACCAGCCCCGAGGCGAGCTCCACGACCATGCGGCTCGACCCACGCTCTGAGGACGCGTAGTTGGAGAACGAGCACCACGGGCCGCTGCGGGGCGGTCCGCTCACCGGCACGCGGACCGCGCCGGCGAACAGCCGGGTGACCACCTTCGAGCTGTTCTTCGACCTGGTGTACGTCTTCACGCTCACCCAGATCACCCAGTACATGGCGCACGAGCACACCGGCTCAGGCGTGCTGCATGGAGTGCTGCTGCTGGCGCTGGTCTGGTTCTCCTGGTCCGCGTACGCCTGGCTGGGCAACCAGGCCCGCGCCGACCGCGGCGTCGTACGCGCGGGCATGGCATGCGCGATGGCCGGGGTGTTCGTGGTCGCGCTGACCGTCCCGGAGGCATGGCACGACCTGCCCGGCGGCCTGAAGGGTCCGCTGGTCCTGGCGTGCGCCTACCTGTTCGTACGTGTCGTGCACCTGGTCCTCTACAGCGTGCTGGCGCGTGGCGATCGCGGGCTACTGCGGCAGCTCGCCCTCTCCTGGCCGCCGGTCCTGGCAGGCTGCGGGCTCCTGATCGTCGGTGCGGCGGTCGGCGGCCGGTGGCAGACGGCACTGTTCGCGGCGGCGATCGCGGTGGACTGGGGTGGTGTGTATGCCACCTCCCGCCGGGGCAGCTGGCGCATCCACAGCGCCTGCTACTTCGCCGAGCGGCACGAGCTGTTCATCATCATCGCGATCGGCGAATCCCTGCTGGCCATGGGCGCCGGAGCCACGGACCACCCGGTCAGCCCGGGGCTGCTCGCCGCCGCCGTACTCGGCGTGGCCGCCGCGACCGGTCTGTGGTGGCTGTACTTCGACCTGGCGACCCTGATCGGCGAACGCCAACTGGACAAGGCGCAGGGCCGGGCCCGCCTCAGCCTGGCGGTCAACGCCTACGGCTATGCCCACTTCCCGATCATGGCCGGAGTCGTCCTGACCGCTCTCGGTATCGAGGGCGTCGTCGCCCACGCCGACGACGGCAAGGCGCTGGGCGGCTTCTACGCCTGGGCCCTGTGCGGCGGAACCGCCCTTTACGTCGCCGGGCTGCTGCTGTTCGGCCGGATCATGCTGAACGTATGGGGCGGCTTCCGCCTGACGGCCCTGTGCCTGCTGCTCGCAGGCATTCCCGCGGCGGCCGCACTCCCTCCGGTCGCCGCCCTGGCGGGCGTCGTCGTCATCTTGGCGGCGGTGGCCGCAGCGGAGACCCGCTGGTACGCGGAGCTGCGTCGCCACGTGGGCCGATGAGCTTGTTGATGCGGTCCTGTGGCTGAGCCCGCTGGGCGACCGGGCCGTCGGCGACCGGGTCGGCCCTGCGGTCCCGGCGGCCCCGGGCACGACACCCGCGCGACGACAACTTCATCCCTCACCCACATCACCGGGCGCCACCGCCGAAGGCCGAGTGGCCGTCACGGATGCGACGGTCGACGGCCGCGGTGGCCGAGGTCCTGGGCATGATCTCGTCGCAGCCGGACGGATGAAGGTTCGAACTCACCGCCGACGGGCCGCAGTCGGACCCGGAGTACCACTGGCTCCGGTACGAGGGGCAGCTCCTCGGCGCGAACCTTTACGACCACGGCCCCAACCAGCGCGGCACAGTCGTCGGCCGGGACCGCCACGACGCCTTCGCCTCAGGTCTCCCGGCGCGGCATTCTCCATCGACGGCTCATCCGCCGGGGCAGAGCGGCTGAACCCCTCCACCGGGCGGACTGAATCATCGCGAAGCCGGCAGAATCGCGCTCACCGAGTCACCGCGTCGGCGGCGGTCAGTTCTTCGGTATGTCGGCGGCCGACTGTAGGTTTCGCGTTTCGTGCGTCCCTTGTCGGCGCCGCCTCGCGTCGTGTCGCAGTTGCGGCTTGAGTGGTTCGTGCTGGCCGCGACACGGCAGATCCGCAGAGTGGTGTCCAAACGGGCTGGATGTAGCAGGTCACAGCGGTGAAGCCGGGCGGCCCGAATAACGGCGGGCGAGGGTGGTGTGCCGCTACCGCGCAGCCAGCCGTGCATCGCCCGGGGACCTGGGGTGTAAGCCGGTGAGGGCCAGCCGTCTGCCCGGGTCCGGGCTGCGGGCCCAGGCTTGGGCGGATTCACGGCCGCGGCTCTCGGTTCGTTACGGCGTAGTCAGCTCACCGGCGCGCAGCGCCGCGGTCACGCCGCCGTCCATCAGGAGGTCGGCTCCAGTGATGAAGCCGGCCTCGCGGCCGAGCAGGAAGGCGGCGGCAGCGGCGACCTCCTCGGAGGTGCCGAAGCGCTTGGCCGCCGAAGTCTCGCGCACCTTGTCGAACCACTCGCGGCGCGGGCCGGAGAGCTCGTCAAGGGCCAGCGGGGTGATGATCACGCCGGGGCTGACAGCGTTGACGCGGGCTCCGCGCTTGCCCCACGCGGCGGCGGCGGTCTGCACGCGCAGCGAGTTGGCCCGCTTGGACATGGCGTAGGCGTGGACGGAGGAGCCGAGCTGGTCGGGCTGGAGGAAGGGCAGCGCGAGCAGTTTCGAGGTCTCGGTCGTCGCGAGCGCGTGCTCGATCTCGCGCGTGTAGGGGCTCTCCCGGTGACCGGCCATGCTGGCGACCACGATGCCAGCCCCGCCGGGTGCGATCACGCGGGCGAAGGCGTCGAGGACATACGCCGTGCCGAGCAGATCGACGTGCAGCAGACGCTCGATGGTCGCCTGGGTGGGGGAGACGCCGGCAGCCTGGATCACCTGGGTGACCGCGCCCATCCCGGCGGCCGTGGCGGCCAGCGCCTCGACCTGGGCCAGATCGGAGATGTCGGTGGCCTGGACGGCCACCTCGTAGCCTTCGCCGCGCAGCTGTTCGGCGGCGGCCTGCGAGGTCTTTTCGTCGTGGGCGGCCAGCAGCAGGGTGCGGCCGGTGCCGACTCGGCGGGCGATCGCCAGGCCGATGCTGCCGGGGCCGATGACGACGACGATTTCCTTGGCGGCCTTGTTTTCGTTGCTCATGTTTCAAGCTCCTTCGTTCCATGTTCTCGGGGTGGTCGGCCGGGCCCTGGTCACGAGCTCGTGCCGACCCGTAGTGCTGTCCACACGCCGTTCGCGCAGGCGTAGCCGAAGGCCGGATGAGCTGCCAAGGGGCATGCGTGCCGTAGACGGTGGCGTCCGTGCAAGGTGCGGTTGTGAGGAGGGCCGTGTCGCCCGCAGGCGGACGGCGTCACCGTGCCCGACGAGCCAGACACTGCGACGGCTACCGAGCGTGCTGTCATCGCAGAGGAAGGCCATCCGGAGTAGAAGGCCAGACGCGTGATGGCCGCCTGTGGCTCGTCCACGGCGGGGGCGCTGGCCGGCGCCCGCTTCAGGTGCGAAGTGAGATGTCAGCCCAGTCCTTGGCGAACAGCACATCGTCGGTCAGCTCGACTGGCTGCAGCGCGAAATCACCGAACAGCCGCCGTGCGAGGGTCGGCTCGTCCGCTATGGGGTGGAACTCCTCTCATCGGTACGGGGAAGGAAACTTCACTCAGCCTGGCGCCTCCGCCCGCCGCGAGGCAGACCGCACTGATCAGGGGAACAGCAGGGCCCCCCACTCAACCGTCGCTCACCTGACTGTCGCGGAGCGCACAGGCACCTCGTCAAACCTTTCCACGCCCCGAGGCGTCCGTCGGCGGGGGACGAACCCACAGCCGTCTCCACATCACCCACAACGACGACAAGCGATCGGAGATCGCGTGGGCCGACTCATGCGGCGTGCGGTCCTATACCAGCTGCCGGATTCGGCCGGCGGCCTGCTCAGCGCCGTGCAGCAGTTCGGCGCTGCTGACAATGAAGACCTGCCAGCGCACTTGTCTGCCCCCCACAGGCCCAAATGCGCATGCGTGAGACGTGGCCGACGGACCGGTCAGTGCTCGGAGCGTCCCTCGACAATGGCGGCCAGGGCAACGCCTGCGCGTCGCCCCCGCCCATCCTGCTGCTCGTCGCCGGCGTACCGCTCGGCTTCGCCCCGTGCTGCGCGAGGTCCTTCTGCCGCCCGACGCGGTCGTGCTGATCTCCCGCCGGTGCTGCTGTACTGGGAGAGCCTGACGGCCTTCCCGATTTCCGCAGGAAATCCGTCGGGTCGGCTGGGCTCCGGATCGAGCCTTGCTGCTTCGGATCCCGGCTGACCCGCTAGGACGCCGCGTCGGCGAAAAGGGCAGAGAAGTTGATCTTCCCCTGTTGCAGTTTCGCGTCACGGGACTCGGCGAACCCGCCGTCGGTGACGTACAGCCGCTGTCTGCGCACCACGGTGGCGGTCGGCGAGGCGAGCCCGTCCGCGCCGGTCAGCACGGTCTTCTTGGCGCCGCTCGGGTAGACCACGGCGATCTCGTTGGAGCTGTTCAGCGCGGCGAACACCACGTTGGACCGCCGGCTCAGGAAGTTGAAGTCGTCTATGCCCACGACGCCGCTGGTCACGACGTGGACCCGGCCCGCCGATCCGGTGGCGGTGACCGGCACGCGCAGCAGGGTGCCCTGGCTGAAGTTGGAGACCCACACGGCGCCGTCGTGGAAACGGAGCCCGTTCGCGCCCAACGGCAGCGGGGATTCCGCCGGCGCGAGGGAGGCGTCGGTCAGCCAGCGAGTCGCCGTTCCGCCCGAAACCGGAACGGTCCAGACGGCACCCTTGAAGCTTTCGGCGACATACAGGGTGAGTCCGGCCGGGTCGATGGCCAGGCCGTTGGGGAGATCACCGGCGGGCAGGGCGGCGATGCGCCGGGGGCTTGCCCCAGAAGGCAGTTTCCACACGCCGGACCGGGCGGCGTCGGCGGATGACACGTTGTAGTAGACGGTGCCGTCGCGCCCGCGCGTGTTGCCGGTGATCATGTCGCCCGGCTGCCCGGCGACGAGCACCTCACGGTGGCCGGACACGTCGACCCGCACGAGCGCCGGCCGCCTGCCCGCCGAACCGCCCAGCATCGAGACGGTCAGCGAGCCGTCCGGGTTGAGGGTGACGTTCTCCGGCGCATCGCCGACGGCGAAGTCGAACGAGGCGATGGTCTTCACTTGAGTGACGACCGGCTTCGGCTGTGCCTGCTCTGTCGCCGCGGACGCGCACGGCGCCGAGACGAGGACGGCAGACGTCACGGCAACCGCCGCCGCGAGTCTGAACCGCTTCTTCAGGTGGATTCGTCTGTGGTTCATCGCATTCTCTTTGTGTTACGGCCGTGCCCTCACTCAGCCTGGGCACCCCTTAGCAGGGCGCGGACAGGCTGGGGAGAAGCAGCGGCTCCAGTAGCGGCTGCCCACGCAGGGTGAGCAGCTCGTCGGGCTTGGCCAAGTCGGCCGAGCTCAGTTCGATGTCCCCGCCCCCCGTCCCCCGCGTCGGCGTTGCCCAGACGCATCAGCCGAATTCGTCGCGGCAGGGAGCACCGTCCGGTACCTGGTCTGGCGGGGGTGACGGTCACAAGGTCGAGCGAGCACAGGCGATGTGTCCGGTGGTCTCAGGCGTCGCACGTGGCTACGTGGCCCAATGCCAAGCTAAGAGCTTGGCTTGGTATGTGACAGGCCGGGTTGTGCCGGGGAGCTGTGCTCCAGGCTGTGACACAGCCCCCCCCCACCCGCCGAACAGGCGGTGGGGACCCCGACGATTGAAAATCAGCCAGCCGATCGCTCATGTCGCCCAGCAATTCCATGGTCCCCGTCTCCTCGTCCAGTCCTAGGCGAGGGTCGCGCGGGCGTCGCCCGCGGAACGCCGGACGGCGGTGTCGGTCAGTTCCCTCACCTTGTCGGCGGGGACCGGGACGCCCGGGACCTCGAAGAACCAGCGCCCCATCTCCTCGTCGGTCAGCCCCGCAGGCCGTGTCGGCAAGTACGGCCGGACGTAGACGAGGGTGCCCGGCTCACTGCGCCAGCTGTCGGCGAGCGTGCCGATGTCCACGGCGTCGTAGCCCAGGACGTCCAGCAGCTCGGTCACCTGGGACTTGGCAGCCTTGTCGTCACCGGCGATGGGCAGGGCGCTACGGTCGTCGGCGTCGGCGGGCCGGGCGGAGGTGAACAGGCGCACGAAGTCGATGCTGTTGAAGGCCTTGACCACCTGGGAGTCGGCCAGGTGTCGCTGGACCAGGGCGCTGGAGGTCTGCTCGCCGGCGTCGAGCTCGGCGATCCGGTCGTCGCGCTCGGGGTAGTAGTTCATGGTGTCGATGACGGTCTTGCCGGCCAGGGCGGCGGCGGGGAGCTGCGCGTAGGTGTTCAGCGGGACGGTCGCCACCACCAGGTCGCCGGCTTGCGCGGCCTCCGCGGGTGTGGCCGCGCGAGCCTGCTCGCCTAGTTCGGCGACGAGGTCGGCGAGGGTCTCGGGGCCGCGGGAGTTGCTCAGTACGACATTCAGGCCGGCGGCGACCGCCAGGCGGGCCAACGCGCTGCCGATGTTGCCGGCGCCGATGAGGCCGAGGGTCTTGGTCACGGGTCGATATCCTTGTGGGTCGTGTGAGGTGGCGTGACGAGGCGGTCAGCGGCCGGCGGTGAGTACCGCGGTGCGCTGGGACCACGAGCCTGCGACGGCGGCGTCCAGCAGGAAGGCGGCGACGTCGGCTCGGGAGATCCTGGGCAGGCCGGGCAGGCGGTCGAGCGTGGTCAGGTCGACGGCGTGGACGTCGCCCGTGGCGGGCTTGTTGGTCAGCAGCACCGGGTAGGCCAGCGTCCAGTCCAGGCCGGAGGCGGTGAGGATCCGCTCCCCCGCGGCCTTGTCGGCGAACGTGGCCTTGCCGCCCGAGTTGTAGAGGAACCGGGCGAACGCGGAGGCTTTGGCCAGGGAGTCGCCGACCCCGAACGCCGACATGATCAGTACGCGTTTGGTACCGCTGTCCTCGGCGGCCCGGACCAGCGCACGCGTGGTGTCGGCGATCAGGTTCCCGGGATCCTTGACCCTGCCGAGACCGAGGGTGCTGACCACAGCGTCGGCGCCGCGCATCGCTTCGGCGAGCGCACGGGCGTCGCGGACGTCCCCTTCGACCACGGTCAGCCGGTCGGCCGGGGTGATCTTGGAGGCGTCGCGGACGAAGGCGACCACCTCGTGTCCGGCTGCGGTTGCCCGTTCCATGAACAGGGTGCCGGTGGCGCCGGTGGCGCCAAGGAGGAGGAATTTCATCGGCCAACGTCTCCCTTCAGGAGCCCTAGCGGCTCATACTTACGAAAGTACAGTACTTACTTTGAATAAGCACAGCACCCGTTTAGCATGAGCTCATGAGCCGAGGGACCGATCGCGTGGCCGGGATGAGCGTGTTCGATCCGCAGTGCACCTCGCGGGAGGTACTGGAGCACGCGACGGGCCGGTGGGGGGCCCTGACCCTCGCCGCCCTGGTCGAAGGTCCTCTGCGGTTCGCCGAGGTGCGTCGCAACGTGTCCGGGGTCTCCGACCGGATGCTGTGGCAGACCCTCCAGCGCCTGGAGGACGACGGCCTCGTCGCACGCACACCGCACCCCACGGTCGCCAGGCGGGTCGACTACGAGCTCACCGGCCTCGGCCGCCCGATAGCCGAACGCATCTGCGACCTGATCGACGCAATCTATGAGCAACTGCCCGGCATCGTCGCCCACCAACGCGCGAACGGCACCAGCTCGGCGTCACTCGCGGACGACACGGTCGACTGAGGGAGTTTTTGAAGCTCGCCGATGCGATCAGCGGGGGCAGTCCCCGCCGCCGCGCGCAAAGGGCGAGGTGCACTGTGGGCTAACAGGTCTGATGGACCACAGCGCGGGTACGTGTCCAGCCAGCGTCATCGAACACGCAGCTCACAGAGGTGCCACAAATGGAGCACAAGCGACAGACTGGCGGCCGGAGCGCCGACAGCGAGCTGGGCTGTTTCCTACGGGCCCGCCGAACCCAGGTCATGCCTGCGGACGTCGGCCTGCCCGTTGGTCCGGGGCCGCGCCGGACGCCAGGCCTTCGCCGTGAGGAGCTCGCGACGCTCGCCGGGGTGAGCATCGACTACTACACCCGACTCGAACGCGGGAAGGAGACCCGGCCCAGCCCGTCCGTCGTCGAGGCCCTCGCCTCCGCCCTGCGTCTGGGCGAGACGGAGCGCGCATACCTGCGCGACCTGGCCGCCCGCACGGCCCGCGGCGGCAACGGGACCGGGCGACCAGATCGCGCCGGGCATCCTCCGGCCGTGGACCGGGGCATCGAACTGCTCCTCCGGACACTGCGGCCCAACCCCGCCCACGTCGTCAGCCGCACCTACGAACTGCTCGCCGCCACCCCCAGCGGCCTGCGCCTGCTGCCCGGTATGACCGACACACCGCCCGAGGAGCGCAACGTCGTACGGTGGCTCGCCCTGCATCCGGGGGCCCGCGTCCTGTATCCCGACGACTGGGAGAACCAGATCCGCGGCTGCGTCGCCCGGCTGCGCGCACTCGCCGGCACCGACCCCGATACCCCGGGACTCGGCAGCCTCATTGCTGAACTGCGTGATAAAAGCCCCGACTTCGCCAAGTTGTGGGAGCACTACGACGTCCAGGGCCACACCACCGGCACAAAAACCTTCCACCACCCGGAGTTCGGCGTCTTCACGCTCGGATTTCAAGCCGTCGATCTGGACGGCACCGGCGGTCACCGCCTGATTTTCTACTACGCCGAGCCAGGCACTCCGGCGTATGACGTGATGGTGCTCCTCGACATGGAACAGCCCCAGACCGGGACCGGGTTGGCCGCCGGCACCCCCACGGCCAACCGGTACGGCTGACGGCCACGGACGCGCACGTGTTCAGGAACTGGTCAGCTCCCCGGTGCGCAGCGTCGCGATCGTGCCGCCTTCCATCACGAGGTCGGCCCCCTCGACGAAACCCGTTTCGGGAACCCCTGAGAGAAGCTCGTGGTGCGAGTCGCCGCAGATGTAGCTGGTGCGAAGTCCCGGCACAAGAAGCCGGAGAATGTCCGCCCCTGCGTCCCCCCCGTCGAAGGCCGTCACAGAGCTGACCAGCCTGCCGGCGCCTGGCGATGCCCCGCGCTGAGTCAACACGGGTCGGGAACGGGAAGCGGCTGACATTGGGCTGCCATGCCCGCGCCAGCTGGGTTGGATCCCACCCGGTTCTGAAGGGGCTGCCCCACAGTGAGTGCTCAGGTGTTCGAGTCCTCGTAGGCCAGGTTGGCGCCAAGCTCGCGGGATGCCTCGGCCTGTGCCAGCAGTTCCTGGGCTTTGGCCTTCACGCCCTCGATGGCGTCGGCACCGGCGACGAAGCGCAGCGGCGGCTCCTGCTGGTCGGCGATGGTCAGGAGGGCGCGGGCGAGCTTGGCGGGGTCGCCTGACTGCTGGCCGTTCATGCTCTTCCAGCCCGCGATCGTTGCGGTGGTGCGCTCGGCGTAGTCGTCGATGGTCGGCTCCGGCCAAGTGGTGGAGCCTTCCACAAGCAGCTCTGTGCGGAAGAAGCCGGGTTCCACGACCGTGGTGTGGATGTTGTACGGCTCCACGTCGAAGCGCAGCGACTCCATCCAGCCCTCCACGCCGAACTTGGAGGCGGCGTAGGCGACGCAGAACTCCTGCCCGATGATGCCGGCGGAGGAGGACAGGGTGATGACGTGGCCAGCGCGCTGCTTGCGCATGATCGGCAGGATGGCTCGGGTGACGTTCATCGGGCCCAAGAGGTTGGTCTCGATCTGCTGGCGCATCTGCGCGGGCGGGATCTCCTCGAAGTAGCCGGCGAAGAAGTTCCCGGCGTTGTTGATCAGGACGTCGATGCGGTCGAAGCGGTCGACAGCGGTCTGCGCTGCGGCCTCGGCGTCCTCGAGGCTGGTGACGTCCAGCTGGGTGACCAGCAGGTTGTCCTGCGGCCCGCCCAGGGTCTTCTCGACCTCCTCGGGGCGGCGGCCGGTGGCGACGACCTGGTGGCCGGCGGCGAGGGCCTCGCGGGCGATGTCCGTGCCCAGACCGCGTCCGGCACCGGTGACGAGAATGACCTTGCTCATGAGAAATGTCCTTTCAGGCGCCGTGATCCGGCACCCCGGTGTGTCAACCACTGTTGAAGATGCGGGAGTTCGCGTGTCTGCGGGAGAGCTGCAACGTCAAGGGCACCAGCCGCGGCCGCAAGACCTTCCCCGACTCCGACGTCGGCGAAGTCGCCCTCGACTTCCAGTCCAGGGAGCCGGAAGGCGTGTCGGTCAGGATCGTGTACGCCGTTGCTGTTCCGCCAGCTTGTCCGGATGCGCGGCGGGCTCGGGTGCGGTCAGGTCGAGCAGGAGCATGGCGTCGTGGTCGGGGGTGCCGGGTTCGGCGGTGTAGACGCCGAGGCGTTGGCCAGGGGTGTCTTCGAGGTGCATGCTCTGGCCGCTGAGGGTGAGGACACCGACGTCGGGGTGGTGGAAGGTCTTCTGGATCTTCTTGCGACCGACGACGTCGTAGCGCTCCCACAGCTTGACGAAATCGGGGCTCTTGAGCAGGAGTTCACCCACCAGGTCGGTGAGGTCGGGGGCGTCCGGGTCGATGCCGGACTGGGCGCGCAGCCGGGCTACGCAACCGCGGACCTGGTAGTCCCAGTCTGGAAAGAGGATGGGCGCGGTGGGGTGGAGGAAGAGGTAGCGGGCGATGTTGCGCTGGGTGGCGGGCCAGTCGGCGAGTCCCGCGAACAGGGCGAGGCCGCCGGGGTTCCAGGCGAGCAGGTCCATGCTGCGGCTGATGACGTAGGCGGGGCTCGGACGCAGTGTCTCCAGGACCAGCTTCAGGTGCGGGCGCACGGTGCGGCTCGGCGGCGGAGGAGGCTCGGGGGCGTACCGCGCGGCCCGGGTGGCGAGCTCGCGCAGGTGCTGGTGCTCGGCGTCGTCGAGGTGCAGGGCGCGGGCGATCGCGTCGAGCACGGCAGGGCTGGGACGGGTCTCCTTGCCGCGCTCGAGGCGGACGTAGTAGTCGATGCTGATACCGGCGAGTGTGGCCAGTTCCTCGCGGCGCAGACCAGGGGTGCGGCGCAGTCCGGTGCCCACGGTGAGGCCGACCTGGTCGGGGCTCGTCTGAGTACGCCGCGCGCGCAGGAACTGGCCCAGCTCTCCGCCGTCGCCCCTGTCTGTGCTCTGCTCGGATGCCATGCCGTCAGTGTCACACCGCGTTGACCTGGGTGGCAGGCGCGTGGGGGGCCCTGTCATTACCCCGAACGCCGCTCCCCGGCACAGCTCGACCTGCCACCTGGGTCGCAATGGCGGGATGCTCGAAGAACCCGCGAAATGTAAGGACCCCCCATGCAGACCGTCACCCTCAACAACGGCGTCGAGATGCCGATCCTCGGCTTCGGCGTCTACCAGATTCCGCCGGAGCAGACCGAGCAGGCCGTCACCGAGGCCCTCGCAGCCGGTTACCGGCTGCTCGACACCGCCGCTGCGTACGGCAACGAGGAGGCCGTCGGCCGGGCGATCAAGAACAGCGGCATCCCGCGCGAGGAGCTGTTCGTCACGACCAAGCTGTGGGTCCAGGACGCGCCCGCCGAGGAGAACACCAAGCGCGCCTTCGAGACCTCGCTGAACAAGCTCGGCCTGGACCACCTCGACCTGTACCTGATGCACCAGCCCTACGGCGACGTGTACGGCCAGTGGCGCGCCATGGAGGCCCTCAACCGCGAGGGCCGCGTCAGGGCGATCGGTGTCGCCAACTTCTACCCCGACCGGCTTCTCGACCTCGTCCTCAACAGCAAGGTCACGCCCGCGGTCAACCAGATCGAGACCCACCCGTTCTTCCAGCGCACGGCCGACCAGGAGCTCATGCGCGAGCACGGGGTGCAGATCCAGTCGTGGGGCGGGTTCGCCGAGGGCAAGAACGACATCTTCACCCACCCCGTCCTGAGCGAGATCGGCACGAGCCATGACAAGTCGGTGGCACAGGTCGTCCTCCGCTGGCTGACCCAGCGCGGCGTCGTCGCGATCCCCAAGTCGGTCCGCGCCGACCGTATGGCGGAGAACTTCGACATCTTCGACTTTGAGCTCACCGGCGACCAGATGGCGGCCATCGCCACGCTGGAGACCGGGGCGACGCTGTTCTTCGACCACCACGACCCGGCGATGGTCAACTGGCTCAGCGCACGGCGGCTGGAGGCTTGAGCCGACAGGCGGCACCGCACCAGAACAAGCTCTCGCGCGAGCACTCCTCCCGTACGGCCCTAAACACCCGCCCAGGAGGGGCACCTTCATGGCGTCCTCAGACGGCCCCCACCTCACGGACCAGGACCTCACCATGTCCCAGAAGCAGCACATCACCGACGTACTCATGGTCGGCGCGACCGGCAGCATCGGGCGGCTCGCGGTGGAGGCCGCACAGCGGCACGGCCTGCGCCTGCGGGCACTGGTACGCGACGTGCGCCGCGGAGAGCGGCTGCTCCCCGGCGTCGAACTGGTGCGGGGCGACCTCGAGGATCCCGCCTCCCTGCGGAACGCGGTCGAAGGAGCCGATGCCATCGTCCTCACCCACGGCTCCGGCGGCGACCCCGAGACCCGCCGCCGTGTCGACTACGGCGGCGTGCGCAACCTCCTGCGGGCTCTCGGCGGCGCCCAGCCGCGTGTGGCACTGATGACCTCCATCTACGCCACCCGCAGCGACATCCCGGGCAACTCTCCCTGGAAGCGGCGCTCCGAGCGCCTTCTGCGTGTCAGCGGCCTGCCGTACACCATCGTCCGACCCGGCTGGTTCGACCAGGCCGGCCCCACCCAGCGGCGCCTCGTACTGGAACAGGGCGGCACGGTCGACGGCGGAATCGCCCGCGACCAGATCGCCGAGACGCTCGTCCGAAGCCTGCTGACGGACACCGCGTTGGGCAAAACGTTCGAGCTCATCGCCGAAGAGGGGAAGGAGCCAGCCAACTGGACGGAACTCTTCAGCGCCCTGAAGACTGACGAATCCGGCTCTGTGGACGGCGTGTTGGACCCGTCCGACCTTCCCGTCGACGCTGAGCCGCAGGCAGTACGCGCGGATCTCGATGCCTTCCGTTCCTCTCACGGAACCAGCGGATGACGGCGGGCGGATTCGTTACACGGAAGGGCGAACCCGCCGCACCAGGGCGACGGACGCTCCTGCGCGGCGTACTTCTAGGAGGAGTCACCGTCATGACCGGTGTCCAGATCACAGGCTGTTCCACGTCGCACTCCAGTGGGGCGACGCCGGAAGCCAGTGAGCGACCTGCGGCGACGCCCTCGTCCGGGAAGCGGCTCCTGCTGGCCTACTTCTCCCGGCCGGGAGAGAACTACTTCAACGGCGGACGCACCAACCTCAAGATCGGAAACACGGAGGTACTCGCCCGCATGATCAGCGAGCACATCGAGTGCGACGTGCACCGCATCGAAGCGGCCGAGGCCTACTCCGACGACTACGACGCGACGGTCGCGCGCAACGTCCGGGAACAGGACGCCGATGCCCGGCCGGCTATCGCCAACCCCCTGTCCTCGATCGACCGTTATGACGTGGTGCTTCTGGCCAGCCCCATCTGGAACGTTCGAGCGCCCATGATCATGTCGACCTTCGCCGAGAGCTACGACTTCCGCGGCAAGACGGTCCATCCGGTCACGACGTACGCGATGAGCGGACTGGGAACGGCCGTGCGCGACTACGCGGCAGTTTGTTCGGGCGCGACCATCGGGGAAGGGCTGGCGGTGCGCGGCGAGGAAGTCGGGAAGGCCGATGCCGAGGTCAGGTCGTGGCTGCGGCGCGTCGGTGCGCCGAGGTCCTGACGTCCATGCAGGGAACCGCCGTCAGGCCCGGATCCCGCATCCTGGCCGCCGTGGGCGACGCCGGCGCCTTCCCGCCACCACCCACCTGACCTCCTACGGGGTTCTGGCTCCCACGACCCACCGCCCGGGCACCTCCATTCGTGGCGAAGGACCACCCCTCGGTGGCAACAAGCTCCTCAAGCGGGCCCTGTTACTGGCCTCGTTCGCCTCGCTGATGGGCAGAACGCCCTTCTGCCGGGCGC
The DNA here is from genome assembly GCF_036322545.1 of Streptomyces sp. SP18BB07. Taxonomy (NCBI): domain Bacteria; kingdom Bacillati; phylum Actinomycetota; class Actinomycetes; order Kitasatosporales; family Streptomycetaceae; genus Streptomyces; species Streptomyces sp. SP18BB07. The sequence continues at coordinate 125,214 of NZ_JAQYWT010000362.1, read as the reverse complement.
CTTGAACACCACGAGCAGTGTGGACGCGCAGGTGATGCCAGCAGGCATACACCACCCCGGCCGCCCGAGGCGGCGTATGGCAGCCCAGTCTCCTCCTCCACCAGCACATCAGTGGCGCACAGCGTGCCCACCCATGCTCGGGCAGGCACAACGGTGGCGAACACCAGGGCAGTCAGCACAGACGGAGAAGGCCGTCTGGCTGTGCGAACGCCCTGGGCCCGTCGGTAGGAGAGCCGACAGTGTCGAACCACCAGGCCGAGGCTCTCGTGTCTCCGTTCGTGCCGGCGGCCGTCCGTAGCCACCACACACAGGCACCTGCTTGGTGATGCGCCAGACAGACAGCATCCAGCCTCACCCACGGCCTCTCGGTCCGTCGGGCTGGAGATGGGTGGCACGCTGACTCCTTGTTGCGTGGCGGCCCTGGGCTGTCGTCAGGCTGCGGCGCGTTCCCGGACGGCGTCGAGGTCGTCGCGGACCCGCTGCGGCTCGGCGTCGAGCGGCATGTTGGCCTCGTCCCGTACGGCGTCGAGGGAGCCGGGCGGGTCCTGGTCCAGCGCCGCGAACAAGGACCCCAAGTCGCTTGGTGCGGCTCCCTGTTCGGCCACCAGCTCGAAGGTGCGGCCAGCCGCCTCGAGTGCGGTGAGGGCCCCACCAGGACCCGTGCGATGTCGGCGCGCGCGACACGTCCGTCGGCGGTCGCCTTGGAGGAACACCAGCTGGTGTTCGTCGGGTCCGTTCATGTCGAACCAGCCCGGCCGCACGATGGTGAATGTGAGGCCGCTGGCCCGCACCAGTCGCTCCGAGCGACGCTTCCACTCCAGCAGATGGCCGTAGCTGCTGCTGCGGGTGGTGGCCCCGATGGAGGTCATCAGCGCCACGCGGGGCCGTGCGCCGTCCAACGAGGCGAGGGCGGTCAGGACGTTGCGTACGCCTGCGTAGTCCACCGTCTCCGGCGAGGAAGCGCCGGTGCCGAAGGAGCCGAGGGTGAGCACCATCGCGTCGGCGCCGGCCACCACCTCGGACAGGGTCTCGGGCCGGGTGACATCGCCGACGGCAAGCTCGGCTCGGCGGAAAGCAACTGGGCGCCCTTCGCGCGGTCACGCACCAGGGCCCGGACGGTGTGTCCGCGGGCGATCGCCTCGGCCACCACGAGTCGTCCCATGCTGCCGGTGGCGCCGACCACCAGCACGGTCAGGGGCTGTTCTGCCATGTTCGTATCCTCCTCGCCAGGGCACGGGCGGGATGAGCGCCCGTGCCGTCGGTCTCACTCGGGCGTCGCGATCGCGACGCCCTGTGCGTCAAGTCCGCCCCCGCACGGGGCGATTCTCAGTGCCCTCGTACGGCGTCCACGTGGGGGCCTGTCATGCCTGCGTCGGCTTCGCGAGGCTCCCGCCGTCGATCACGAACCGGTAGCGGACGTCGGAGGTGAGGATCCGCTCGTAGGCGGTGTTGATTCTCCTGCGCGTCGATCAGCTCGATGTCGGCCGCGACGCTGTGCTCGGCCGCGAAGTCGAGCATCTCCTGCGTCTCGGCGATGCCGCCGAACAGCGATCCCACGAAGGACCGGCCGTTCTGGAGGAGGGTGAAGACCTCCATCGGCATCGGCTCGGTCGTCACACCGACGTTCACCATGGTGCCGTGCAGGCGCAGCATCCCGAGGTAGTCGGAGAGAGACACGGGCGCGCTGACGGCGTTCAGGATGATGTCGAAGGTGCTGGCCAGTTCAGTGAACGCCGAAGCCGTCACCGGTCACGGCGTAGTGGTCGGCGCCGAGGGCCGCGGCGGCCTCGCGCTTGCTGCTGGACTGCGACAGGACGGTCACGTCGGCGCCCATGGCCTTGGCCATCTTCACGCCGAGGTGGCCGAGTCCGCCGAGGCCGACCACCGCGACCTTGGTGCCGGGCCAGGCACCGAACCGCTTGAGCGGGAGTAGACGGTGATGCCGGCGCACAGCAGCGGAGCGGCGGCGGCCGGGTCGAGGGTCTCGGGGATGCGGACGACGAAGTCCTCCGGGGCGACGATCGCCTCGGAGTAGCCGCCCTGGGTGTGGGCGCCGGGCTCGGCGGGGTCGGGGGCCCCGAAGACAAGGGTGTTTCCCTTTAGGCAGTACTGCTCCTGGCCTGCCTCGCAGTTCTCGCACGTGCGGCAGGAGTTGACCATGCAGCCGATGCCGACCAGGTCGCCGACCTGATGGCGGGAGACCTCGGGGCCGATCTCAGTGACCCGGCCGACGATCTCGTGGCCGGGCACGAGCGGGCTGATGGCCAGCGGGCCGAACGTCCCGTCGACGTAGTTCATGTCGGAGTGGCAGATCCCGCAGTACAGGATGTCGAGCTCGACGTCGTGCGGGCCGACGTCGCGGCGCTCGATGGTGACGGGAACGAGCGGCTTGCCTGCTTCATGGGCGCGGAACGCGTTGACTGTGGTGGGCATACTGATTCCCGCCCTTCCGTCCCGTCTTCGAGCGATCCCGCCGAGCAGCACCTTCACCACGCCCATCATCACCTTGTACCGCGAGTCCGGAATGGACGGCGACTAGCCACGCGCCAGGTCCGCCAGCGCTGCCGCGACCAGCTTGTACGCGTCGAGCCACATCCCGTTCGGGATTCTGTCCATACTGTTCTCGGGCTGCACGAAGCCCGGGCACAGCGCCATCAGCCGTGCGCCACTGCCCGCCAGGTCCTTCCCGGAGCCCCATCAGCAAGGGCTCGACGCGCACAGGACGGTGAGGCAGCAGCTCCGAACCGCGCTCAGGCGACCTCGGCAGGCCACTTGCGGCCTGACGCTCCGTACTCGCTCGTTCTGACCTGAGTCGGGCACGCGCGCCCAGGCATGAGGTCGGGACTCGAAGCCGCATCGACATGCGTGCCGGCAACTCAGTCGTCAGCGGTCACCGCTACGAACGTGGCGGCGACATCGTCGACCACGACACACGCCCGGTGCGCCGGCACACCGGCCGCGACGAGCGTGACGACGGTGACCCGGGTGCCGTTGTCCTCCAGCGCTCCGGTGTTGACCTGCTCCAGCAGCGCAACTGTCATCGCCTCCAGTCCGGCGCTCAGTACGGCTGGCGGCACATGGCCGTGGAAGACACCGTCCCGCTGTCCCCGCTCCAGAACGGCCGTAACCGCGTCGCGGGCCGGTGCCAGGATCTCGGCGACCCGTTCTGTGCCCAGGTCGTGCCGGGCCAGCGCGAGAAGCATCCGGTAGCGGTCTCCTACGGGCCACATCGACAACGAGAAGTACGCGAGGGCCCGCTCGGCTGGCTCCGTAGGCTTCACGCCGGTAGCAATCGCGTCCCGGAGGGTCTCGGCAGCCTCCTCGGCAAGCGCCTCAAGCAGCGCCGTCCGTCCGGGAAAGTGCCCAAAGAGCGTGCGCCGCACGACACCGGAGGCCCGCGCCAGCTCCTCCAACGTGATGTCTGGGTTCTTCCCGAGCTCCCGGCGGGCCGTAGCCAGGATGCGCGCCCGGTTGGACCGCGCGTTACGTCGCTGCGGCACGCGGGCAACGGGCTTGGTCACGGACAACCTCGACGGATCATGCGGAGAACGACAGAACCAGGCAATCGACAGAACGGAACGAATGGCTCATCCATTCTGACACGCGGGACCTTCGCGTTATCCGGAGCTTCGAAGCGGGACCAGAAACCAGGCCCGGCGAGCAGCCGGACCAGTGCCGACGCCGGGAGGAGAACAACCCGTCTTCGTCGGCGGGTAGGACGTCGCCGGGCTTGAACATGACGCCCCGCCGGACACCGGCACGTCGGCCTCATGGTGCCCAGCGTTGCCGGCCTTCTGCCGTGACGGCGTAGACACCTCAGGCGCTCAACGTGTCAAGCTGCGGCGGCGATGCGACACGCTGGTCGAGGCGATGCCCGCATCTATGCGGATCGGACCGCATCGGAGGGGATCGAGTTCGCCGCGAACGGCCAGGTGATTGTCGGCTCGGAATTCCAGACGCTGGAGGCGGCGTAAATCGAAGGGATCGCGACGATGTCCTGTGTCGGCGCCCCGGTCATCGTTGACGAGATCGCGGTCACAGGTGGGGCAAGGGGGTCCCGATAGCCGGAAGTTGTTGCTCCGCCCAAATGACCTTGCCTTCGCGGGTGTGCCGCGTGCCCCAGTTCCCGGCGAGCTGGGCGACCAAGAGCAGGCCACGGCCGTTCTCGTCGAAGGTGCGGGCACGGCGCAGGTGCGGGGCGGTACTGCTGTTGTCGGAGACCTCGCACGTCAGAGTGGTGTGGCGGATCATCCGCAGCCGAATGGGGGGTTTGCCGTAGCGGATGGCGTTGGTCACCAGCTCGCTGACCATGAGCTCCGTGGTGAACGCCAGGTCCTCCAGCCCCCAGGCGGACAACTGCTCGGATGCATACCTGCGGGTTTCGGAGACGATCGCCGGGTCAGGGAGGAGGTCCCACGTGGCGACCTGGTCGGCGTCAAGAGCCCGCGTACGCGCCATGAGGAGAGCGACGTCATCGGAGGGGCGGCTGGGAAGCAGCGTGGACAGCAGTCTGTCGCAGGTGTCCTCCAACGAGGTCGGCGTCCCGGCGAGGACCTCGCGCAGCAGTGCGAGTCCGGTGTCCACGTCCCGGGCCCGGTCTTCGATGAGTCCGTCGGTGTACAGCACCAGAAGGCTGCCTTCCGGCACCTCGAATTGCGCAGTTTCGAAAGGTAGCCCGCCCAGGCCGAGTGGCGGGCCGATCGGCAGCTGCGGGAAATCGACGTTGCAGGAGGCCGGGTCATCACCGCTCGAAGTCGATGGAGTCACCACCGCCGGCAGGACGTGTCCGGCGCTGGCCAGGGAGCACAGGCGGGACACCGGGTCGTACACCGCGTAGAGGCACGTGGCGCTGATCTCGTCGGTACCTCGTGCCTCCTCCCGTTGGAGGCGGATGACCACATCGTCCAGGTGGGTCAGCAGTTCGTCGGGGATCAGGTCGATGTCGGCGAAAGCACGGACGGCCGTCCGCAGTCGGCCCATGGTGGCGGAGGCATGGAGGCCGTGGCCGACCACGTCCCCCACGACGAGGGCGACGCGAGCTCCAGAGAGCGGGATCACGTCGTACCAGTCGCCACCCACGCCCGCGCGGGATCCGCAGGGGAGGTAACGGCATGCTGTCTCGACAGCGGGCTGTTCCGGCGCCTGCTGCTGCAGCAAGCTGCGCTGGAGGGTGAGTGCGGTGAAGCGCTCGTGGGTGTAGCGGCGGGCGTTGTCTATGGAGACGGCTGCTCTGGACGCGATCTCGTTGGCCAAGAGCAGATCGTCGTCGTCGAAGGGGTCTGTGGTCCGGTGACGCATGAATTGAGCAAGTCCCAAGGTATTTCCACGGGCCTGCAGCGGCACCAGAAGGATCGAGTGGACACCGAAGGTGCGCAGGGCACGTCTGTAGTCCGGGGACACACCCAACCAGCCAGGGATGTCGGACGTCGTGATCTGGTGCCGCTGAGGCTGCCCGGTGGCCATTGCGCGAGCCGGATCCGACTCCTCGGGGTAGGTGTGCTTCTGCCCTGTGCCACCCTCTGATTCCGGACAGCCGTCCAATAGGGGCTGCTGAGCGACCCGCCGAAGTACCGGCGATGCGGGCGTCGGCTCCACGCCCGCTTCCTGGAACGCGGAGTCGAGCAGTTCAACGGTGACGAGATCGGCGAAGTGGTCGGTACTGACGTTTGCCAGCTCCTGCGCAGTCTGGGTGATGTCGAGCGTAGTTCCGATCCGCGCGCCGGCCTCGTTGATCAGGATCAGCCGCCGCTGCAGCCAGCGGTCGCGTTCCTCCTGGTACGCCATGACGGCCTGTTCCGAGGTGCGGTCGATGTACTCGAAACTCTGCGCACCCAGTGCGATCACCGTCGCGCTGATCAGTTCCGTGTCGCTGGTGAGATGGGCCGCCTCGTCACAGATCAGCTGAAGCAGACCTGCGTGGCCGAGCCGATAGCTGCGCAGGAGCTTGTTGATGGGCACACCGTGCCGAGCGAACCGGCGAGCAACGTCGATACCAGCAGGCAGGGCCTCGACCTTGGTCACATCGAGGCTGTGCTCGTTGAGATCCAGCACGGCGATGACATGTCCGGACACGGCCACCGATACCGCAGTGGCGAGGTCCTCGTATTTCCACAGCTCGGGAAGCTCGCTGCGGATAAGGTGTACCACCACGTCGACCAGCTGGTCCGCTCGAGGCTTGAGCCCTCGGGCAACTTCGGAGAGGAAAGCCTCGACGTTGCTCGTCACAACAGAAAATGCTACGCGCAATGCATATAGGTGGGCATATCCGACCATGGCGGGTTTGCGCATCGACGCGCAAGTATTGGAGGCGGCCACCGCGGTCCAGGCACAGCCGGCAAGGCACCCGGTGCCGACGCAGGACCCGCAGACGCCCAGACAAACGCTGACGCAACGGCGGTGCGGCGACGTCGGCCTGCTCACCTGACGACCCGAACACCGCCCCGGCCTGCAAAGGGCCCTTGGGCGATTCGCCAATTCAAGGCGAGGCCGCCGCGACGACCCGGTGCCGGGAAGACGGCACCCCCTGGTCGACGCCGGGCGTATGCCTCGTCAGGCGACAGCACCTGTGTTGCGATCAGCCGCCCCCGCGCAGCACACGGGACAGGCCCAGGGCCGCCGTCCGTACGGCGGGAGCGAGTTGGGCGGGGCTGAAGCGGGTACGGGGGACCGCCACCGAGAGGGCGGCGACCGTGGCGTCGCCCGCGAAGACAGGGGCGGCGATGCAGCTGACGCCGAGGGCAGCCTCTTGTTCCTCATAGGCGAGGCCGGAGACCTGGGTCTTCTCCAGGGCCATGCGTAGGCGGGCCGGGTCGGTGATGGAGTACGGCGTGAGGCTGGGCAGCGGGCGGGACAGCACCTCCTCGGCCAGCTCGGCGCCGGAGAAGGCGAGCAGGGCCTTGCCGACGCCGGTGCAGGTCAGGGGCAGGCTGCCGCCGATGCGGGAGGGCAGTTGCAGGGCCTCGTGGCCGTGGATACGTTCGAGGTAGACGACATCCAGTCCCTCGCGGACGCCGAGGTGGACGGTCTCGCGCGTGGCCTCGAACAGGTCATGCAGGAAGGGCAGGGCAGTCTCCCGCAGATCGAGCCGGTGCGGGACGAGTGAGCCGAGTTCGAAGAGCTTCGCGCCGAGCCGGTACTGGGTGCCAGCGCGCTCCAGCCAGCCCAGCCGGACCAGGTCCGCCGCCAGCCGGTGCACTGTCGGCTTGGGAAGGCCCGTGCGCTCCGATAGTTCCGACAGCCGGTACGGCCCGCCGCTCGGACTGAAGGATTCAAGGATGAAGGTGGCCTTTTCCAGCATGCTGCCGCCGATGATGTTCCGTGTCACGGAACAGATGTTGTCCCATCGACGGGGTGCTGTCTATATCGATGTCTGTACCGGGAGCCTCGCCCGGACCACCACTCCCCCTCTGGAGGTATCCCGTGTCGACCGTGCTCGATAGCGTCCGCCCGGACGCCGTTCCACCGGCCGTGGTCAAGGCCGCCGACCTGCTGGCGGAGGCCACCCGCACCGGGGTCGCCTGCCCACCAGTGCGGACCCTGCTCGACGAAGGCGGCGACCTGGAGACCGCGTACGCCGTGCAGCAGCTGAACGTCCGGCGCGGCCTGGATGCCGGACGACGTATCGTCGGCCGCAAGATCGGCCTGACCTCGCCTGCCGTGCAGCGCCAACTCGGCGTGGACCAGCCCGACTTCGGCGTACTGTTCGCGGACATGGCCGTGCCGGACGGCGGCAAGGTGCCGGTCGGGCGGCTGCTGCAGCCCAAGGTGGAGGCCGAGGTCGCGCTCGTGCTCGGCAGCGATCTTCCGCACCGCGAGTGCACGGTCGTGGACGTGCTGCGCGCGGTCGACTTCGCGCTGCCCGCGCTGGAGATCGTCGACAGCCGTATCGCGGACTGGAACATCTCCCTCGTCGACACGGTCGCCGACAACGCCTCCTGCGGTCTGTACGTCCTGGGCGCCACTCCCGTGCCGCTCACCGGGGTCGACCTCCGCGCCGTGACCATGACCATGGCCCGCAACGGGTCAGCCGTCTCGGAGGGCACCGGCGTCGCCTGTCTCGGCAGCCCCCTCAACGCGGCGGTCTGGCTGGCCCGTGCCCTCGCGGAGCGCGGCGACCCGCTACGGGCGGGCGACCTGGTGCTCACCGGGGCCCTGGGCCCGATGGCCCCCGCCACCCCGGGTGACTACTTCGAGGCCCACATCTCCGAGCTGGGCTCCGTACGCGTCGGGTTCGCCGGAGAAGCCGCAGCAACAGGCACGGCAGAAGGAGATAACCAGTGAGCAGCAGGACCAAGGTCGCCGTCATCGGCTCCGGCAACATCGGCACTGACCTCATGATCAAGATCTTGCGGCTCTCCGAGAGCCTGGAGATCGCAGCGATGGCCGGGATCGACCCGGACTCCGACGGCCTGGCCCGGGCCCGCCGCCTGAAGGTGGCCACCACGCACGACGGTGTCGAGGGCCTGGTGGCCCTGAACGAATTCGTCGACGTCGAGATCGTCTTCGACGCGACGTCGGCCGGTGCCCACCGCCATCACGAGGACGTGCTCCGTCCGCTGGGCCGCACTCTCGTCGACCTCACCCCCGCGGCCATCGGCCCCTACGTGGTACCCCCGGTCAACGGCGACGTCCACCTCGACGCCCCGAACGTCAACATGGTCACCTGCGGCGGCCAGGCCACCATCCCGATCGTCGCCGCGGTGAACGCGGTCACCCCGGTCCACTACGGGGAGATCATCGCGTCCATTGCCTCCCGCTCCGCGGGCCCCGGCACGCGGGCGAACATCGACGAGTTCACCGAGACCACCTCCTCGGCCATCGAGCGGGTCGGCGGCGCCGCGCGCGGCAAGGCGATCATCGTGCTCAACCCGGCCGAGCCGCCCCTGATCATGCGGGACACGGTGCACTGCCTGATGTCCGACTGCGCCACCGAGGACGTCACGGCGTCGATCGAGGAGATGGTCGGCCGGGTCCAGGCGTACGTGCCCGGCTACCGGCTCAAGCAGAAGGTGCAATTCGACCGGGTGACGGCGGACGACCCGCTGCGCGCCCTCGCTCCCGGCACCGACGAGGCCCTGAAGGTGTCGGTCTTCCTGGAGGTCGAGGGGGCCGCCCACTACCTGCCGGCCTACGCCGGGAACCTCGACATCATGACCTCGGCCGCGCTGCGCACCGCGGAACGCATGGCCGCCCACCGTTCCACCGAGAGGGCCGCGCGATGACCCGTCTGTACGTCCAGGACGTGACCCTGCGGGACGGCATGCACGCCGCCCGGCACCGCTACACCGTCGACCAGGCGCGCGCGATCGCTGCCGCGCTGGACACCGCCGGCGTGGCCGCCATTGAGATCGCCCACGGCGACGGACTGTCCGGCTCCAGCATCAACTATGGCGTGGGCGCCCACACCGACTGGGAGTGGATCGAGGCCGTCACCGACGTCACGCACCACGCGGTACCCACCACTCTGCTGCTGCCCGGCATCGGCACCCTGTACGACCTGAGGCAGGCGCACACCCTGGGCATCCGCAGCGTCCGTATCGCCACCCACTGCACCGAGGCCGACATCTCCGCCCAGCACATCGCCGCCGCCCGTGACCTGGGCATGGACGTCGCCGGGTTCCTGATGATGTCCCACATGGCCGAACCGGCCGACCTGGCCCGCCAGGCCAAGCTGATGGAGTCGTACGGCGCCCACTGCGTATACGTCACCGACTCCGGCGGCCGGCTCACCATGGACGGCGTACGCGACCGCTTCCGCGCCTACCGCGACGTCCTCGACCCGGCCACCGAGCTGGGAATCCACGCCCACCACAACCTCGCCCTGGGCGTGGCCAACACCATCGTCGCCGTCGAGAGCGGCGCTGTACGCGTCGACGCCTCCCTCGCCGGACAGGGCGCCGGCGCCGGCAACTGTCCCCTGGAGGCGTTCATCGCGGTCGCTGACCTGATGGGCTGGAAGCACGCCTGCGACCTGTTCCCCCTGATGGACGCCGCCGACGACCTCGTACGGCCGCTGCAGGACCGTGAGGTGCGGGTGGACCGGGAGACCCTCAGCCTCGGCTACGCGGGCGTGTACTCCAGCTTCCTGCGCCACGCCGAAACCGCCGCCGCCCGCTACGGCCTCGACACCCGAACCATCCTGGTCGAGGTCGGTCGGCGAGGCATGGTCGGCGGGCAGGAGGACATGATCACCGACATCGCCCTCGACCTGGTGGCGCGGACGGAGAGCACCTCCTGATCGCGGGCGACAAAGAAGTGAGCCCCGGCCGACGCCCGGCCGGGGCTCACCACTGCCGGTAAGCCGGAAGCTGCTTCCCCTGGGCCAGCAGCGCGAGAGCACCAAGTCGTCGACGACGTCGACCTACGTAAGCGAGCCTCCGGCGATTGTGGCTTCGGATCCGGGGGTGCCTCTACGTCCTTCGTCAAGGCACCCCTGTCGGGTTGGGGGTGATTCGGTCTTGCTGGGGTTATACGGCGAGCTCGACGTCCGCGGGCGTGCGGGATTCGTAGAAGGTGCCGTCTCGGAGCATGGCCAACAGGACGCTGATGCGTTGGCGGGCGAGGCGGAGGAGTGCCTGGGTGTGGGTCTTGCCGCGGGTGCGTTGCTTGTCGTAGTAGGCGCGGGAGGCCGGGTCGGCGTTCAGGCAGGCGAAGGCGGACAGGAACATCGCCCGTTGAGCTGGCAGTTTCCGCCCCGTGGCGCGTGTTCACCGTGGATCGAGGTCCCGGACGACTTCGTGGTCGGGGCGAGGCCGGCGTAGGAGGCCAGGTGGGCGGCGGTGGGGAAGCTGGTGCCGTCGCCTACGGTGACCAGCAGGACGGCGGCGGTCCTGACGCCGACGCCGGGCATCGATGTCAGGACCGGGGAAAGAGGGTGCGCCTCCAGCAGGGCGTTGATCTGGGCTTCCATCGCCCGTCGCTGGGTGTGGACGGCGGCCAGGGAGGGGATGACGATGTCAGGGGGAAGGTTCAATGAGCGGCTGGCCCACGCGCACGCACTGTGGACCCTCGGGTACGACGCCTGGATACGCGGCGACCACGACGGGGCCTCCATCCTCGTCCGGAACGTGCTGGAGAATGAGCAGGGCTTCAACGACTACAACCGAGTCGCGCTGATGCTGGAGGAGCTGGCCTGGATCACCGCCGCACGGGGCGACCGGGAGGAAGCGGCACGGCTGCTGGGCGCCGCGCGCACCCTGTGGCGGGACACCGACACCACCATCGCGACCTTCGGCCCGCACATGGTCGAGCAGCATGCCCGCTGCGAGGACGACGTCGTAGGAACCCTGGGCCCGGCCGCGTACGAGCAGACCCTCACGGAGGGCGGCCGCCACCGGGGCCCCGACGAGGCCATCGCCTACGCTCTGCGCGCGCGACCCGAGCCGACCGCCGCAGCCCTCTCCCCGAGCCCGCTGACGCCTCGGGAGCGGGAAGTGGCCGCACTGGTGGCACATGGCATGAGTAACCGGCAGATCGCCTCCGCCCTCGGACGCTCCCCGCGCACGGTCCACGGCCACGTCGAGAACATCCTGGCCAAGCTCGGCTTCGCATCCCGTCCCGGATCGCGTCCTGGTGGACAGCGAACCAGATGCCCACCCCGTAGGACAACCCCGTAGAAATACCCGGGCCGGGACCCACCCAGACCCGTACTAATACCCATGGCCTCGGAGCGGACCCCGCACCGAGGCTTTCGGCATTGACGTACCGGATCTGTGGCGGGAACGCGGCCAACGACCGGTGGCAGAAGGAGCTCATGTGACGAACGAAACGCGGGGTCAGCTTCCCCGGAGGTCATTTCTCACCAGCGCCGTCGCTGTGGCGGCCGGCAGCATGCTGGCCGGCGGCGCGATGCTGTCCGGCGCCCCCAGCGCCAGCGCCGCGACCGGCGCGAATGTCACCTGGCGGATCACCGGTGAGCCCGCAGACGACAGGAGGGGCTACGCCCGAATGCTGAGGGGCGTCACGGACGCAATCTCCGACCACCAGACCAGAACGCTGGACCAGGGTGTCGAAGTGGGGCACCCCGTCGACGTGACCCAGAGCAGCGGGGCCAACGCGTACATCACCATCGATCTGCACGCCGAGGACAGGCCCGAGTTCATCCGGGTGTTCCTGCGCCGGCTGGACGCCTACGTCGTGGGCTGGTTCCCGGGCACCGAGGACGGCGGCGGCGTCGTAACGCTCGGCGACTTTTTCCCGCTGGAACCGAACCTGACGAACGGCCAGGGGGGTATTCCGCAAGGCAGAGCCCGCCTGACCAACGGTCCGGACGACCCTGGCAGCATTACGAACCGCCGGTACGAGAACCTCGCCGGTTACGACGCCCTGAGGGGACAGGGCGCCACCCGCGACAACATGCAGATCAGTGTCCAAAGCCTCAACGATGCCGTGCTGAGGCTGCACGCAGGTGACAGCAGCCTCGTCGGTTACGTCCGGATCGCGGCGGCGTCCATCCTTCAAGTAATCGTGGGAGTCTCCGAAGCCGCTCGGTTCCGGAACCAAGCGGCTGGGACCATCGAGGCGTTTCGAACAGGGCAGGCGTACACCGTCCCCCCGCAACACATAGAGCAGCACAACAACTGGCTCCGGATGAGCGAAACGTATCTGGACGCGTTCCTGAGGGGGCTTCCCGTCCTCTCTGCGACACTGACGATCGGCTCAGTCGTCTACCGCTTGGCGAGAGAACTCGCGAGGGACCTCAACCTGGCCCACCACGCGAGCAAGGACACCTACAGCCACCCCCGCAGCCATAGGGACGAACTTCTCGAGGGCGGCACGCTGCTCGTCGCGGCCAACGGCACCGGCGACCACTGGACCGTGCAGGAGGCGATCAACGCCGCAGACAGTAGCGGCGCGAACACCATCGTCATCGACACGGGTGTCTACCACGAAATCCTCAGCGTCCCGAAGGACAGGACCGGGCTGACGATCGAGGGTGTCTCGGGCCAGCGCTCGGACGTCGTCATCTACAACACCAGGTGCAACGGGATGATCAACCCTGCGACCGGCCTGAAGTACGGCACCCAGGGCAGCGCCGTGGCCACCTTCAGGCCGGCCAACCTGACCGTCCGGCACCTCACGATCAGCAACACCTTCGACCGCAACGCCCACCCGGAGATCAGCCCGTACGAGACCCAGGCCGTCGCGGTCGCCGCCATGGGTGACCGGCAGGTGTACCACAACGTCGCGATCATGAGCCATCAGGACACCCTGCTCGTCAAGGGGGAGACGTCTACGACCCAGGCCCGGCAGTACTTCGTCAACTGCTTCATCCGGGGCGACGTGGACTTCATCTTCGGTAACGCCACCGCGGTGGTCGCCCTGTCCACGATCCAGGTGCTCCCGTGGCCCAACGGCACGATACTCGCGCCGAACACCGACTACAGCAAGAAGTACGGGATCCTGCTCGACAGTTGCACGATCACCACCAGCGGTGTATCGAACGACACGATGCACCTCGGCCGACCGTGGAACAACACGGAGGACGCATGGCCCCAGGCAGTAGTGCGCAGCTGCGACATCGGCGCGGGCATCAAGGACGCGCAACCCTGGACCGACATGCTCCCCGACCAGCCCTGGCGGTTGTTCGGCCGTTTCAGGGAGTACCACAACTTCGGTCCCGGGGCCGGCCACGGCTCGGAGTCACCGCAGCTGACTGACGCCGAGGCTGCCGAGTACACCGCCCAGAAGTACCTGGCCGGCACCGACGGATGGAACCCGCTCGGCTTCTGACCGCAGCCGCGGTGGCAGGCACAACGCCCACCGTCACCGCCCTCGCCCTCGCCCTCGCCCTCGCCCTCGCGGGGCGGTGAACCACGGCGGGGCCGGGACAGCACGACCGTCCCGGCCCCGCCGCCCCCGCCGCGAGCCTCTGGGCCGGCCGTGGCACCGCGCTCGCCGAGACCAGGCCCTTTCCGGGAGGGCCCGTCGGTTGTCTACGGGTTGCTTCCGGGACTTCGGTCCGTTGATGTGGTAAGGGGCGTTTCGATGAGTTGATCGGTCCGCTGCGGGCGAAGCTGGAGGCGGTGTCGCCGCATCCGAACGAGCGTCAGCGGCGGCTGTTGTACGGGGCGGAGGCCCGGCAACTCGGTCGTTCGGTGGGATCGCCGCCGTCGCCGAGGCAGCCGGGGGTCTCCACCGGCTGCGTCTCACGGGAGCTGGCCGAGCTGGAGGAAGACGCTGGACCGGATGGCCGCATCCGCCGTCCGGGAGCGGGCCGCCCACCTGCGGCCGTGAAGGGCCCGGGGCTGCGCACGGCGCTGCTGACCCTGGTCGAGGACGCCACGCAGGGCGACCTGGCAGGGCCGCTGACCTGGATGACGAAGTCACTGAGGCACGCGGCGGACGAACTCGCCGCCCGGGGACACGCGGTGGGCCGCGACACCGTCACCGCCTTGTTGAAGGAGGCCGGGTTCAGCCTGCGCGCGAATGCGCGGGTCCTGGCGGGCAGTTCGCACCCGGACCGCGACGCACAGTTCCGGCATCTGACCGACAAGGTCCGCGAGTTCCTGGCCGCCGGGGACCCGGTGATCAGCGTGGACACCAAGAAGAAGGAGCAAATAGGGCTGACGGACAAGAATACACCAACCTGGCGAGGAACTTACTCGGACTTAAAGTGCAATTAGGCCATATCAAACGCTCTCTGAGTGTCCGGCTGATGCCGGCCGGCCCTCATCTCGTTCCTGATGTCGTTGAGCAACTTGGCGTATTTCTCTCTCGCTTCGGAGGGCTCGGTGCTGATCTTCCAGGTGACGTGCGCGCCGTCCGCGGCGATGGCGCTGGGGGCGGCGGCGACCACCAGGCCCAGGCCGCTAACGGCCATCGCGCTGACGGCTGTCGCGGCGGCAAGGAATGTTCTACGGGAAGGTCAGCCCTGCTCTGTGCTCGTCACTTGAGCAGCTCTTGGTTGGTGGTGGCCCACTGGCCGGGTTGCGAGTGCTGGGAACGGAATGCTTCGCATCCGCGAAAGCCGAATGCTCTGAATTTGCAGGACGCATACACCGCCGGCGGCGGCCACCGACTGTCTGCCCAAGAGGGATGACGGGAGGCAGATGCCGTGTGGTTCGGGCGCACCCCTGGGCGCGGGTTTGAAGCCCGCGGCGCAAGGGCCGCTTTGGTGTGCGTCATGCCGGCAAGCATCGGCGCGGGGTACGCCCCAGGACCATGCGTACTGTTACGCGGCGGGCCCGGTAACGGATCCGCGTGGTTTTACGGGGTTGTCCTACGGGGTGGGCGCCTGGTTCGTTGTCCACCAGGACGCGATCCGGGCGCGGGATGCGAAGCCGAGCTTGGCCAGGATGTTCTCGACGTGGCCGTCGATCGTGCGCGGGGAGCGTCCGAGCGCGGTGCCGATCTGCCGATTGCTCATGCCCTTGGCCACGAGCGCGGCCACCTCACGCTCCCGGCGGGTCAGGGGGCTCGGGGCGATGTCCGGTTCAGGGGCAGCCGGGCCGGTGCCGGTGGCGGCGTAGGTGGGGAGTTCCAGGGCGAAGGCGATGGCCCGGTCGGGACTGCCGTGCAGGCCGCCTTCCGTGAACGCTCTCTCGTACGCGGCCTGGCCCAGGGCGTCGATCACCTCCGCCTCGCAGCGCGCGTGGTGCTCGGCCATTCTCGGGTCGAACGCGGTGATGGCGGTGCCGGCGTCCCGCCATAGGGTGTCCGCGGCGCCCAGCAGCCGGGCGGCCTGCTCGCGGTCGCCCGCACAGGCGGTGGCCCAGGCGAGCACTTCCAGCATTCTCGCGACCGCCGAGTGGTCGTTGAAGCCTCGCATGCTCTCCAGCGCGGCCTGGGCGCGTCCCCTGGTCTCCTCGCGGTCACCTCGTTGCCAGGCGTCGAAGCCCAGTGCCAGCAGGACCTGCGCGCGTCCCCACCGCTCCCCGGTCGCCTCGGCGGCGGTGATCAGGTGCCAGCCGGTCTCCGCCGCACGTGGGTCCCCGACGTAGGCCTGGAGGCAGGCCAGCGCGAGCAGCCAGCCGGCCGCTCCGCGCTCGTCGCCCAGCGCCGTCAGGGCGGCCAGCGCGTCCTCGTACCGGGTCATGGCGTCCCCCACCTGCCCCCGGTAGTGCGCCGACACGCCGCGAAAGCCCGTCACATCGGCCCGTACGGCCGGGTCGCCCAACTGTTCACCCACCGCGTCGGCCTCGTCGAGCCACTGGTCGGCCACCGCCAGATCGCCCTGGCACAGTGCGACCCAGACAGCGCTGATCAGCGCGCGGGCTCGTGCCGGTGAGGGCTCGGGCGCCACCGCCAGAGCCCGGTCGAGCTGACGGCGTCCCTCGCCGAGGAAGCCGCCGACGCACCAGTGGAAGGCCAGCGCGGCGGCCAGCGCGAGCCGGACCTGGGGGTCGGCACCGCAGTCGAGGGCCGCCAGCAGGTTGCCGTGCTCGGCGCGCAGCCGGGCCAGGTTCTCCACCTGCCCCGGGCCGTACCAGCCCGTGTCGACGTGCTGGGCGAGGGCGAGGAAGAAGTCGCGGTGCCGCAGCAGCAGCCGTTCCTCTTCGCCGGAGTCGGCGAGCCGTTCCCGTCCGTACTGCCGGATGGTCTCCAGCAGCCGGTAGCGCGGCTGGCCCTCGACCTCGCAGGTCAGCACCACGGACTGGGCGACGAGCCGGTCCAGGAGGTCCAGTACCTCGCACGCCGAGACCCCTTCGCCCGCGCAGACCTCCTCGGCCGCGTCCAGGGCAAAGGTCCCGGCGAAGACCGACAGCCGGTTCCACAGCAGCCGCTCGGCGGGAGTGCACAGCTCCCAGCTCCAGTCGACGAGCGCGCGCAGCGTGCGCTGGCGTGGCGGTGCGATCCGGCAGCCACTGGTGAGCAGCGCGAACCGGTCCGCCAGCCGGTCCGCGGCCTGGCCGACGGTGAGGGTGCGCAGCCGTGCGGCAGCCAGCTCGATCGCCAGCGGCAGCCCGTCCAGGTCGGCACAGAGCCGGCGGACCTGCGCCTGGTTCGCCTCGGTAACGCGGAAATCCGGCCGGACGGCGGAGGTCCTGGCCTCCAACAGCTCGACCGCCTCGTCCGGGGCCAGCGGGGGCACGGTGAAGACGTGCTCGCCGGTCATACCCAGCATCTGCCGACTGGTCGCCACCATGCGCAGCCCGGCGGCGGCCGACAGCAGCGTCTTCGCCAACTCGGCGCAGGCATCGACGAGATGCTCGCAGTTGTCCAGCACGATCAGCGTGTGCCGCCCGGCCAGGTATCCCGCCAGCTGCTCCGGGACGGGCCGGGTGCCCAGGTCCAGCACCCCCAGCGCGGTCGCCACCGCGTCCGCTACCGCCGACGGCACCCGCACCGGGGCCAGGTCCACCACCCACGCCCCGTCCGTGAAGTACTCGCTGGACGCGGCGGCCACTTCCAGGGCCAGCCGGGTCTTGCCCACCCCGCCGACCCCGGTCAGGGTCAACAGCCGTGCGGTGGCCAGCGCATGACGGACCTCGGCGACCTCCCGGCTCCGGCCCACGTACGGGGTCAAGGCCGCAGGCAGGTTCCCCGCTTCGGGTATCACACGGGTCGGGACAACCATGTTCACTCTCACCGGCAATCGTGTGGGCGACGTGCCGAAGCACCATGGGCATGGTGCGGCCGCAGCACACCGTTGCCCCCGCGGCCTCGGACCCAGCCGAGGCATCTGCCCCTCGCCCCGTGCAATGGCGTCATCCGCCCGGCAGGGGACAGGGACCGCCCCCGGCGGCCGAGGCTCTCAGCGCAACAAGGGCGGCATACTTGGGTGAATCGCCTTCCGCGTGTGCACGTGACGAATATCGGCACCGCACTATCCCTTTCAACTGGAGCAGCCAGACCACACTTGCACACATGCGAGCAATTATCTAAATGACGGTGCTCACAGTCCGCTACAGCAACACCTGGATACTCGACGCCCAGAGCAGAGACGCCAGACGTCCTGACCTGTCTCGTCACGACCGATCCGGCACGTGCGCAAGCACATCCACCGTCATGTCATACGGCTTGCTGCACGGTGGGCGCGAAGCGCACCGGAGGTCTTTCGTCGTGACTAAGCCCAGCCACTGTCAGGGGATCAGGCTCGTCGCCGCTGCAGCCGAGGTCCGGGAGGTCACGGTTTCGCGCGGGGTGTTCTGACCGGTTCCCCGGACGACGCCTGAGAACAGATTTCGTGCGGAGACGGCGCGAAGGGCCCTCGGGTCTACGACTGCTCTGCAGTCAGGCCAGCCTGTCCCGCCCCGAAGGGGTCGCTTCCTGCCTCGCCTTCACCCCCGCAGAGGCAGACGTCTCCGAACTGGTCCGCGTGGCCGCTCCGGATCGGCCGTCGAGGAGTTCTGCCCGGCCGCGAAGAACGAGTGCGGCCTGGACTACTACGAAGTCCGCCGCTACGTGGGCTGGTACCGCCACATCACGCCGCCCATACTCGCGCACACCTTCCTGGCCGCGATGGCCGCCCACGCCCTCGAAAAGGGGGCCGTAGACGCGGTCCGAGCAGTCTCGTTCCCCTCGCCGTGGCAGAAGTGCGACGACTCCTGGATCTTGCCCATTCCCCAGCAGCCCGGCTACCGCGGACCATCACGAACCACCACCTACCTGACGCAGCGTCAGTTCAATAACTGAACATGTACGACGACGAGGACAAATAGAGAAACCCAACTGGAGTACTTACCGAGCAGTCCGCTCACTCCACTGATCGTGATGGTCAGGCCGAGGATGGTCACGACGGCCGCGGAGACCATCGGCAGCCACCGGATCAGCGGGCTCCACCTGTCCGGGCGCTGGAAACTTCCCAGCCTCGTACGGGCGCTGACCAGGATCAGCCCGAGTCCGACCAGCACCCCGGCCAGCCCGACACTGAACGCGACGATCATGGCCAAGCCCAGCGCCGTGCGGTTGAGCCCGATGGCGAGCACGAGCACGCCCAGGGCCTCGGGGCAGGGAATGATGCCACCGGAGACGCCCATGGCGGCGAGACCGCGGAAGGTGGTGGGGACGGTCAGGGGCGCGTGATGGTGGTGATGGCCCTCCCTGTGACTGTGGTCATGGCTGTGCCCGTGGTCGTGCCGGTCGCGCTGGTGCCAGCGGCGCAGTACCAGTCGCGCGCCGAGGACCAGTACGACCGCCCCAGCGGTGATCTCCAGTACCGGCACCAGAATTTCGGGTACGACGAACCGGCCCGCGAACAGCACCAACGTGCCGAGGGCGATCACGGAGGCGGTGTGGGTGATGGTGATGACCGCGCCGAGGGCGACCGCCTGCCGGGGGGTGCTGTTGGCGCCGACCAGGTAGGAGGCGAGGAGAGCCTTGCCGTGTCCGGGTGTCAGGGCGTGAAAGGCGCCGAGCAGGGCGCAGGTGCCGATCAGCAGGAGCAGTGCCCAGGGGGAGGTCAGCGGGGCGCGCAGGGCACCGAGCATCGTCCCCTCCCCCTCCCCCGCGTCGGCGGAGCTCGGAACGGCGGTGACCTCCCCCTCCCTGAACGTCAGCGTCATGGCCCGCCCCTCGTCCCCTCGCTCGAATCCGCTGGGGCGGACCGCGTCCGTCGCCGCGACCAGCACGTCCGCCTGGACCGTCGTACGGACGCCGGGGTCGTACTCGTTAGTGAAGACGACCTGGCCGAGGCTGCCGGGCGAGGGCAGTGCGGCCGTCAGGTTGACGCGTACCGCGCCGCCGGCCGCGGCCAGCAGCGCGTACTCGGCGTACTCGCTGCCCGTCACGGTCAGCTTCACCTCCCGGCCGTCCACGCGCAGCGCAAGGGCCGAGGTCACCCGGTCCAGGTGGGCGGCTCGCTCGTGGGCGTCCAGTTCCCCGTCGCCGTCGGTGTCGATGGACTCGGCGAAGGCAGGCGCCATCAACACGCCTGGTGTGATGGCGAGTTCGACGTCGAGTTGGGTGGTGGTGGGCGTCAGGTACGCCTGCTGCACCACCTCGTCGCTGGGGTGCGCCTCTGCGGGTGTGGCGGCGAGACCTGCCCCGGCGACGGCCAGCGCGAGGGCCGCCGTCCTCCGGGCCAGGCGACGGGTGCGGGGAGAGGTCACGGACTTCAGTCCTCGGCGCCGTAGTCGTTACCGTTCTCGCGGTAGATGGAGTGGATATGGGTGACCCCGCCGGCGTTGGCGCCCTGCCCCTGCTGATGGGCAAACTCGATCGTGAACGACGGGCTCTGCACCCGGTAGTAGATCGGCTGGTCGCTCTCGGTCGAGCCGTACCAGGCGAAGTACGTGTTCTTGAGGTTCTTCTCGGCGTCCGCCAGCCTGGCCTTCGCCTGCTCGTCGTTGAGCGGGGTGATCCACTCGTCGATCAGGTCCAGCAGCAGCTTCTGCTGGTCCGCGTCGAGGTCGGACGCCTTGACGCCCTCGCTCTCCAGGGTCTTGCCGTCCTGCCCGGCGCCCAGCACGATCTCGGTGACCGCCGTGTCCAGCTCGGCCGTGTCGAACTGCTCGTCGTCCAGCGACTGCGCGACCTGGAACGCCTTCTCCGTCTCGCCCTTCAGCGGCTCGACCTCGGAGCCGTCCTTGTCGTAGTACGCGGGCTGGGCGGCCCACAGGGTCGGGCCGAGCGTCATGGTGTCGCCGGTCAGGGTGACATTGACGGCGAGGTGGTGTCCGCCGTACTGGAGCGTCCACTGTCCGGTCTCGGACGGGGTGCCCAGGACGCGGATCCAGTAGTGGTCCGCGCCGAAGTCGAGGTCGATGCCGCCCGCGTCCTTCAGGACGCCGTCGCCGTACGTGATCCCGGTGACCTGCTCGTAGCCGTCCTCGCTGAGCGCCGCCTTGAGGATGGCGAGCACCGCGGCCTGCTGCTCGTCGTCGAGGGAGTCCATCCTGAGGCCCGCGCGCTCGAAGAGCTGGTCGGGCAGGTTGGACCACTGCGACAGGTTGGCCGCGGTGCGCTCGGCCTGCACGGACACCTTCTGTTCGTCGTCCAGGATGGCCAGGAACGCCTTGGTCGCGGTCAGGACCTGGGTGGCCGCATGGCCGCCGCCGGAGCCGGACGGCGTGGTGGCGGAGGCTGAGGTCGAGGCGTCCGTGGACGTCGACGACGACTCGGAGTCACCCGACCCGCAGGCGGTCGCGAACAGAAGCAGGGCAGCAACACCGGCCGCGAGACGGTATTCGGACACGGCAGTTCTCCAATGGAGGGGGAGGGGAGGGTGGAAAGCGGGGAGCGGGGAGCGGGGAGCGGGAGGGAACGCTCCAGGCGGTGGTCATGGGGAATTCTGATGGAACCGTCAAGTGCGATCGGGGCTGATCTCGTTGCCCAGCGGTAGTCGAAAACGCCGTATATGCAGATAGGGCGTGCGTTTCGCCGCTCGATCGCTGACAAAATTGCTAACAAAATGACAGGTTCGGCCGCCTGTCATCGTCGGCCGTCAGCCGCTACACCGATCTCATTCTGAAACGCTCAATAGTGAGGATGCCGTAGGCGCTGGCAACGGCCGCGATGACGTGACTTTGCCCCTGACCAGCAGCGCGGCACGCTGGGCAACGAGATGTGCCCCGCACCCGCCGATCGGGACCGGCTCCGACGCCGGTCCGGACAGGGGCGCTGTCAGTCGTCGGGGATACCGGCACCGCTGAGTGCCGGGACGGTGTTCTCCGGACGGGCGAGGGAGAGAGCGCCGAGCCGGAACTGGTCGAGTTTGTCGACGATGGTCTGGCCGACCGGGGTGTGGCCCCAGATGCTGATGCCCTGGTGGGTGGTGGGTTCCCACGTCGTCTCGTCGATGACGATCGGGTTCCAGCCGACCTCCCACTCGAAGCCCGAGGGGGTGCGGGCGTAGTAGGAGAGTTCCTTGTCGTTGGTGTGCTGGCCGACGGACAGGGCCATGTCGAAGCCGAGTTCGCACACCCGCTGATAGCTCCGGGCCACGTCGTCCAGGGTGCTCACCTGGACGTTGAGGTGTTGCACCCGGGTGCGGATCGGGTCGATGGGCAGGCCGCGGACGGCGGCGATGGCGATGGAGTGGTGGCGTTCGTTGACCCGCAGAAAGCGGATCTTGAGTTTCACGCCGCTGATCGTCTCGTCGATGTAGTCGGTCAGCCGGGCGTCGAAGACGGTGTTGAAGTAGCCCCGCAGCTGAGCCGGCTTGGTGGACGTGATCGCGATGTGCCCCATGCCCGAGTCTCCGGTGACGAACCCGGAGGCGAGCATCCGCAGCGGCTCGGCGGACTTCACCGGGGTGGTGTAGATCTCCTGGGTGATG
Organism: Streptomyces sp. SP18BB07; assembly: GCF_036322545.1. Taxonomy (NCBI): domain Bacteria; kingdom Bacillati; phylum Actinomycetota; class Actinomycetes; order Kitasatosporales; family Streptomycetaceae; genus Streptomyces; species Streptomyces sp. SP18BB07. Next base: position 103,055 of record NZ_JAQYWT010000362.1, on the reverse strand, counting down.
CCCTTGGGGCCGGGGAAGCGCAGCAGGCGCTCGACGCCCCGCAACTCCGCCTCCTCCTTGGTGCCTTCGACGACGGGGACGCCCTGGGCGCGGATGCGGGCCTCGATCTGCTCGAACGTGCCGTGGTCGTCGAGGTGCCAGCCGGTGGCGACGACGTCCTCGGCGGGCCCACGCCGCAACAGGAAGCGGCACTCCTGGTCGTCGAGCCGGAACCGCATCAGACCGGAGTCGAGGTCGTCGCGGTGCATGCCGATGGCCTCGGTGCCGAACCGGCGCCAGTCGGCGAAGCGGTTGGTCTCGATGACGACGTAGCCCAGGTGGACGGCACCGAAAACCGAAGCGGTGGCGTTCATCGACGGCCTGCCAGGAAGTCGGCGCACAACCGGTTGAACAGCTCGGCGCGTTCGAACTGGACCCAGTGCCCGGTGTTGGCGACCTCGTACAGATCGCAGTTGGGCATCCGCCCGGCCAGCATGGGCCCGCCGGAGGGCCGGTTGACCTTGTCCGCCGCGCCCCACAGCACCAGGGTGGGCACGGGCAGCCGGGCCAGGCGCTTGTCGCGGGTGAAATCCATCTTCCACAGGGCGCGCAGCGACTTCGGGCGCCTCAGCGGCGGAGCCGCGACGACCTCCGGGTCGATGCTGTCCTGGTACCGCGCGTCGATCACACTGTCCGGCACGTCGGCGGCGTTGAATACGAGGTAGTTGCGGATGAACTTCTCCAGCTTCAGCCGCGAGGGCCCGTCCCCGGAATAGTAGTTGAGCAGGCTGTTGAGGCCCGGGGTGGGCAGCGCACGCGTGGTGCCGATCCCGCCGGGGCCCATGAGGACCATCCGGTCGACGCGGTCGGGGGTGTCCAGGGCGAGGCGCAGGGCGCAGGCGCCTCCGTAGGAGTTGCCGACCAGGTGGGCCTTGTCCAGGCCAAGTCGGTCGAGCAGAGCGCGGACCGTGTCGGCGAGGTACCCGAAGGGGTCGGCGCCGTCGACGCCCTTGGCGCTGCGTCCGTAGCCGGGCAGGTCGGGGACGATGACCCGGTACTCCTTGGCCAACTCGGCGATGTTCCGAGCGTAGTTGGCGACACCGGAGGCGCCGGGGCCGCCGCCGTGCAGGAGCAGGACGGGCGGGCCCTCTCCTGTCTCCGCGACGAAGATCTTCTTTCCTGCGACGTCGAGCAGGAACTCCTGCATCGACGGCAGTTCGGTGTGGGTGGTCATGGCAGTCCTTACAGGGTGATCGAGGCGGTCGAGGCGGTCGCGTGCGGCGCCGGGGTGAAGCCGGCGGGAGGCGGCGGGAGTGGGGCGCCGGTGCGTGCGGCGGCGTAGACGTAGGCGTCCGGGCGCAGGGCGAGGGTGGCCGCGCGGTGCTCGGCCATCCAGGGCAGTAGGACGCCGTCGCTGTCGACGACCGTGCCCTCGGCCGGCTTGGAGCCTGCGGGCGTGACGGTCAGCGAGGGAACACCGGCGCGGCCCCAGGCGGGCTGGGGCACGGACGGTCCGCGGTGCAGGAGCACCCAGCGGCCGCCGAGTACGTCGTCCAGCCGTACGCGTTCACCGTCGGGGCCGGTCACCCAGGGCTGCGGGATCTGGTGGCCGGACGCCTTGGTGCGGGGGCGGGCCTGGAAGCCGTCGGCGTAGTGGGCGACGGGTATCCAGTTGGAGTCCTGGAGCCAGTTGCTGAAGCCCGGTATGCGGTTGAGGGCGCGCAGTGCGGTGTTCCGGATGCGGGTCACCGGGAGGCGCCGTTCGGTGATGATCCGTCCGACGAACACCGCACGCTTGGTGATCTCCTTGACGTGTGGCTTGCGTTCGGTCTCGTAGCTGTCCAGCACCGTCTCGGGCAGTTCGCCGCGCAGTACGGCGGCCAGCTTCCAGCACAGGTTGGCCGCGTCGCGTACGCCGGCGGCCATGCCCTGGCCGATCCACGGCGGCATGGCGTGGGCGGCGTCGCCGGCCAGGAAGACGCGGCCCATGCGGAAGCGGGCGGCGAAGCGGACATGGTGGCTGTAGACGGTGGCCCGCAGAACTTTGATGCTGTCCCGGCTGATGCCGTACCGGGACACCATCGCGGAGATCGCGTCGTCGGTGGTCAGGTGCTGCTCGTCGTCGCCGGGCAGGATCGGGAACTCCCAGCGGTGGTGACCGAGCGGGGTCGGGCAGTCGACCGCCGGGCGGGCCGGGTCGCAGCGGAAGCGCAGCCGGTCGTGGTCCGGCCAGGGCTTGAGCATCTCGGTGTCGATGACCACCCAGCGGTCCTCGTACGTCTTGCCCTCGTAGCCGATGTTCAGTTGCGCACGGATGAGACTCGACCCGCCGTCGGCCGCGATCACGTACGACGCGCGCAGCCGGGAGACGGAGTCGTCGGCGGTCCCTACCACCGTCAGTTCCACGCCCTCGGCGTCCTGTCGCAGCCGCAGGCATTCGTGCCGCAGCCGGATCTCCACGTTCGGGTGGCGGTCCACCCCGTCGCGCAGAACCTGCTCCAGCGCCGGCTGGTAGATGAACATCTGCGGCGGATGTCCATGGCCGCGCGTGGTGGGGTGCGCGCTGAGGAAGGTGCGGCCCCGAGCGTCGACGAAGTCGAGCGGCCGCTCGGCCAGCATGTCCTGCTTCAGCCGCTCGGCCAGGCCGATGCGCTGCCAGATCCGCATGACCTCCTCGTCCGTGGAGATCGCCCGGGCGCGGGCGTAGACCTCGGCGTCGCGTTCGAGCACGACGACCCGCAGGCCCATCGCCCCCAGCAGGTTCGCCGCGGTCACACCCGTGGGCCCGTAGCCGATCACCGCCACGTCGTACGCACTGTCGTCGGCTCTGTCCTTGGCGCTGATTTCACTCACCAGGCCACCTCACTGTCGTCCCTGATGCTACGACTCTTGTTGTAGCGTTTACTCCAATTGGAATAGCCGCTACGGTAAGCTGGGTGCTGGAGACGGTCAAGAGCCGGCACAACAGGAAGGGCGCCTTCATGACCAAGCCGCAGACGGCGCGCAAGAAGCGCGCGAACGGGGTGGAGTCGCGGCAGCGCATCCTCGACGCCACCGTCGAGATCGCGGGCGAGCGCGGGTACGAGGGCACGTCCATCGCGGCGGTCAGCGCCAAGTGCGGACTGCCCGCCAGCTCGATCTACTGGCACTTCAAGGACAAGGACGACCTGATCGCCGCGGTCATCGAGCGCAGCTTCGAGACCTGGCTGAAGGCCGTCGAGCTGCCGGGAGAAGAGACCGGTACGCCACAGCAGCGGATCGCCACCATGGCGGCGAACGTGGCCAGGTCGCTGATCGAAGCGCCCGACTTCCTGCGCCTCGGCCTCATGCTCGCCCTGGAGCGACGACCGGTGGAGCCCCGGGGCCGGACCGTGTTCCTCCAGGTCCGTGACGTCACCCAGCAGAAGATCACCGAAGTTATCGAGGCGCTCGTCCCAAACCTGCACGAGGACGACGTGCGCACCCTAAGCACCTACGCCGTCGCGGGTGCCGACGGCCTGTTCATCCAGCGGGAGATCACCGGTGACGGCGTGGATCTGGTCGCACTGTTCAAGCTGCACGCACAGCTGGTCTACGAGGCGGCGGTCCGTATGGCGGCGAGGAGCGAGGGATGACCCTGACAGCCGAAGAACGCGCGCAGGCGGCACGGCTGCTGCGCCATGCCGAGCAGCGGGTGTCTCCGATCGCCCCCCTGTCGGTTCTGCTGCCCGCCCTGGACCTGGCCGATGCCTACGCCGTCCAGCAGGCCAACATCGCCCGGCGCCTGGCCGACGGCGCGAGCGTCGTCGGCCACAAGGTCGGCCTGACCGCAGCGGCGATGCAGCAGCTCCTGGCCGTCGGCGAGCCCGACTTCGGCCAACTGCTGGACGACATGGTCCACCGCGACGGCGCGCGGGTCCTCGCGGCGCGCTACTGCGGGCCGCGCGTCGAACCGGAGATCTGTTTCCGCCTCGCCGAGCCCCTCCGCGGTCCCGACGTCACCGTCGGCGACGTCCTGGCGGCCACCCAGGCGGTCGCCCCGGCGTTGGAGATCGTCGACAGCCGCATCCGCGACTGGAAGATCACCCTGCTCGACACGGTCGCCGACAACGCCAGCACCGCCGGCCTGGTCCGCGGCCCCTGGACACCCCTGGCCGACGTGCCCGCCCTGGCCGACGTCACTGTCGACCTGCTCGTCGACGGCGAGCGCGTCGCTTCGGGCAGCGGACGCGAGGTACTCGGCCATCCGGCCGCCGCCGTCGCCTGGCTGGCCAACACCCTCGCCACCTTCGGCACCGCCTTGGAGCCCGGACACGTGGTGCTGCCCGGCGCCATGATCACCGCCCCCTTCGTGAGCGCCGGCCAGAAGATCGAGGCCCGCTTCAGCGCTCTCGGCCCGGTGTCGGTGACCTTTGGGTGATTCGCCTTCCACTTGAATCACCCGACCTGATTCACCCGACGAGTATCCGCATGCCGCCTGCTCCCGCCCCGTCACCACTCGCCGTCATCGGCTCCGGGCGCCACCGGCATGCCGAGCCGCATGACGAAGCCCGCGTGCCTCGCCCGGTCGGCCGGGAGTAGCTGGCCAGCTCAGCCGCGACCGGTTCGCCGTACCAAACCCTGTCGACGTTCTCGTGCGACGACTAAGGCTTCGCCTCGTCCAGCTGAACGCGGGACACGGTCGGCGGTCAAAAAAGGCGCTGCCCGACGTGACCCTCGACCCGCTCACCACCTGGAGGCTGCCACATGACTGGCATAGCAGGACGCATCGACGTCCACCACCACCTCATCCCGCCCTTCTACCGCAGCCTCCTCGCCAAGGCGGGCATAGCCGAGGCCGGTGGCCGCGCGCTACCCGACTGGAGCCCCGAGGGGGCCTTGGCATCGATGGACCTGCTGGGTACCGCCATGGCGATCGTGTCCGTCTCCACCCCCGGCACGGGCTTCCTCACCGATTCGGACGAGGCCGCCGACCTGGCCCGGCGCCTCAATGACTTCTCCACTTCCCTGGTCGCCGAACACCCCGGCCGCTTCGGGCACTTCGCCACCCTGCCCATGCCCGATGTCGCTTCCTCCGCGGCCGAGGCCGAGCGGGCCCTGGACGAGTTGGGCGCCGACGGCGTCACCCTGCTCGCCAACAACCAGGGAACCTATCTCGGCGCGGACGGCCAGGACGCACTGTGGCGGACCCTGAACGACCGCAACGCCGTCGTCTTCGTCCACCCGGCCGAGCTGCCCGCGCCCGCCGTCGAGAACATCCCGCCGTTCGCCGCCGACTTCCTCCTCGACACCGCCCGGGCCGCATACCTTCTCGTCCGCAACGGCATCGTGCGCAGGTACTCAGACATCCGGTTCATCCTCAGCCATGCGGGCGGTTTCGTGCCGTACGCCTCCCACCGCATGGCCGTCACCATCGCCGGCGACACCGGCCGCAGCCCCCTGGACGTGCTGGACGACTTCCGCGCCTTCTATTTCGACACCGCCCTCTCCTCCAGCCCCGCCGCCCTGCCCACCCTGCTCGCCTTCGCCCGCCCCGGCCACATCCTGTTCGGCAGCGACTGGCCCTTCGCCCCCACCGCGGCCGGTCAGTACTTCACAGGCGGCCTCGACACCTGCGTCGACTCAGGCACCCTGACAGCCGTCAACCGCACCAACGCCGAAGGCCTCTTCCCCCGCCTGGCCGGCGCCCCCACACCGGCTCCGGCGCGTCCGGCCCCGATGCGCCTGCGCCACGCCGCCCAACGAGCAGCTGCCCGGCTCGTCTTCAAGCTCGTCCAACCCGGTACAGATTGAGGCCCTCCCCATGAGCGCCATCCCGCACCCCGGACACCTCGGACACCGAGGAGCAGGCGCAGTTCGTACCGGTCACCAAGGGAATCCGCATGGATGGCGTACGTGACCCTCGCCGACGCCACGGTCAGTGAGGACGACCTCCTCGCGTGGGCCGCCGCGCACGTGAGCGAGGCAGCCGCCGCCCCCAAGGCCGTCCGCGACCTTGACGCGCTCCCAGTCACCGCGGTCGGCAAGCCGTACAAGCTCCCGCTGCGCGCCGACGCCACCCGCCGCGTGCTGCACGACCTCCTCGGCGATGTCGACGATGTCGAAGAGATCCGCGCCGACTCCGGGACGGTGACGGTCACCGTGACGCTGCGCGCCCAAGCAGCGGCCGCCACCACGGCCGAAGTGGAGCGCTGGGTCGGCAACTTCGCCGTGCTTTGCCGCATCGTCTCGGAGCACGAGGGAGACGACTGACATGGTCGCCCTCATCGTCCTCACCGCCGTCCTGGCCCTCCGGCTCAGCGCGCGGATAGCCAAGTCCTACGCAGAACTCACGACCCGGCCTTCGCCCTGTCCGCAGGAGGTGGGACCCTGCTGTCCCGGGTGGAGTTGAGGTCCACCCGGGACAGCCTGGGCGGCGACGAGGCCACCGGCGAACCTGGCCAAGATGCTCCTTCTCCTGCTGGGCGTTCCGCCGGACGACGCCCGCGAGGTCGCCCGGCGCCCGCTGCCCGATCTCGGCCGAGGAGGCCGGCCGGGATCACTGCACGGAGTCGCTGTACTTGGCGTCGCGGGCTTCCGCCTCCGCCTCCCCCGTCGGCCGGTGCTGGTCGGCGCTGCGGCTGCCGGGCAGGACGGCGAGGACGATCAGGGTGCCGACGGCCATGATGATGCCGCCGATGAGGCTGGTGTGCGCGACGCTGTGCGCGAAGGACTCATTCACAGCGTCCACCAGGGCCTGCGCCTGCTGGGCACCCGTCGAAGGGGTCTTCGCGAGCTGCTCGGCGACCGCGAGGCCGCCGCCCACGGATTCCTTGGCTGTCTCCAGCGCATCGGCCGGGAGTTGCCCGCCGACCAGGTCGGTCAGCTTGTCCTTGTATGCCGTGCCCAGCAGTGAGCCGAGGATCGCGATGCCGAGGGAGCCGCCGAGTTCCATGGAGGTGTCGTTGGCACCACCGCCGACGCCGAGTTCGGACTCGGGGAAGGAGCCCATGATGGTGTCGGTGGCCGGGGACACGCTCAGGCCGATCGCGAAGCCGAGCAGCATCATCGGCGTCAGGAAGTCGGTGTACGTGGAGCCCTTGTCGACCAGCGTGAGCAGGAAGACACCCGCCGTGCCGATCAGCATTCCGGCCACGACCATCGGCTTCATGCCCAGCTTCGGGGTCAGCTGCCCGGTCACCACGGCGCCTAGAAAGACGGCACCGGCCAGCGGCAGCAGGCGTACGCCGGTTGCCAGCGCGTCGTAGCCAAGGACGAACTGCAGGTACTGGGTGGAGTAGTAGATGGCGCCGAAGGTACCGAAGAAGAAGAACAGCACCGCGAGCATCGCACCGCTGAAGGGGCGCAGCCGGAACTTGCGCACGTCCAGCATGGGGTGCGGGTGGCGCAGCTCCCACGCGACGAAGGCGACCAGGCCGACTCCGGCGACCACCGCGGCGGCGATCGGGCCGGCGCCCCAGCCGAAGTGCGGGCCCTCGATGGTCGCGTAGACCAGGCAGCCGACGGAGACGATGGAGAGCAGACCGCCCACATAGTCGATCCGGCCCATGCCTTCCGCCTTGGACGGCGGGATCAGGACCAGCGCGCCGATGACGGCGACGACTGCGATGGGGACGTTGATCAGGAAGGTCGAGCCCCATGCGTGGTCCTCCAGCAGCCATCCGGCGACCAGCGGGCCGACGGCGATGGCGAGACCGGAGGTGGCGGTCCAGGCCGTGATGGCCCGGGTCCGCTCGCTCTTGGGGAAGGTCGCGACCAGCAGGGACAGCGTGGCCGGCATGACCACGGCGGCGCCCACGCCCATGATCGCGCGGGCCGCGATGACCAGTACGGTCTCATCGACCAGGCTGCCCATCACCGAGCCGCCCGCGAAGATCACCAAGCCGGTGACGAGGGCGCCGCGGCGGCTGTACTTGTCGCCGATCGAGCCCAGCACCAGCATCAGCGCGGCGTACGGGACGGTGTAGCCGTCGATGACCCACTGCAGGTCACTGCTGGACAGGCCCAGGTCCGTGGTCATGTCGGGCGCGGCCACGATCAGCGATGTGTTCGCCATGACCACGATCAGCAGGCTCAGGCACAGCACGATCAGAGCCCACCAGCGGCGGGGATAGGGCCCTGTCATCTTCTCGACGGGTGTTGCGGCGATCAAGGGCATGGGGGCTCCTGGGACGAGTTAATTGCACATTAACGGGCAGGTTAGTTTATTGCCCACCGATGTGCAAATATTTCCGGGACCCCTTGCCCCTTCCCCGCCAGAGGTGCTGATGTGACGAACCGACCAGACCCGCACGTGCCACGGCGCCGCGCGGCGCGTACCACCCGCGAACGCATCCTGGAGGCGGCCGGGCAAGAACTGGGCCGCAACCCCGACAGCAGCCTCGCCGACATCGCCGAAGCCGCGGGCGTGGCACGTCGAACCGTCTACGTCCTACTTCGCCCGCCGGACCGCGCTCGTCGAGGGACTCGCCGCGGACGCGGGGGAAGCGATACGCCTCGCGGTCACCGTCGGGAAAACGCCGTCCCCCGACCCGGCGAGTGCACTGGCGCGCTTCGTCCTCAGCCTGTGGCCGGTCGGCGATCGCTACCGCACACTCATCGCCCTCGCCTGCCGGGATCTGGGAGCCGATCGGGTGAGCGAACTCCTCTCCCCCGCCCGCGACACGGTCGCCGGGATCCTCGCCCGCGGCCAGCGGCAGGGCGTCTTCCACACCAGCGTTCCGCCCGGCCCCCTCAGCAGAGCCCTCGAAGCACACCTGCTGGCACTGCTGGACAGCGTCAACTTCGGGACCTGGGCCGATGACGGCACCGGCGCAGCCACCGCCGCGCTGATCGTCGCGGGCGTCGGCCAGGACGACGCAGCTTCCACGGCCCAGCGTCTGCACGGCGCCGGGCACAGCCACCCCTCTGAAGGAGTCTCATGCGCCAGCCCCGGTACGGATATGAGGACGACGTCACGTACGCGTCATTCGAGCCACCCGCGGCGCCCCGCAGGGCCCGACGGCCGGTCGTCGTCGGCGTCGTCCTGGTCGCGCTGACCCTCGTGCCCCTCGCGGTCGACCGGGTCGCGACGGCTCGCGTGGAGTCGGGCACGGCGAAGGCATTCCAGCAGGGCATGGACACACCCGAGCGGCCCGAGGTCCGCGTCCGCGGCTACCCCGTGCTGACTCAACTGGCCTCCGGCACCCTGCGGCACGTGGACATCACGGCGCACGACATACCCGCCGACGGGTCCGCCCGCCCTCTGCCGGTCTCCCGACTCGACCTCGCACTGGACGGACTGTCGAAGTCCGGCGACGACACCGCGGCGGTGGCACGCTCGGCGGAGGCGACGGCCTACCTGTCGTACACGGACGTGTCCCGCGTCATCGGCCTCGAGGTCTCCCAGGGCACCCGCCCGGGCCGGATCAATGCGAGCGTCCTGCTGCCCCTCGGCGGTGAGGTCACCGTGACGGCCACCGTCTCGGCGGTCCCCAACAACCGTGTCGCCTTCAAGGACTTCGAGGTCACGGGCGGCGCACTGGCCACCACCCAAGCGCTGATCGACAAGATCTTCGAGAAGCCGATCCGGCTGCGGAACATCCCCGAGGGCCTGCACCTGCGCTCGGTCACCCCCACGGCGAGCGGACTCAGCGCTCGCTTCTCCGGCGAGTCGGTCACTTTCCGCCCCAGCAGCGGGTCACAGCGCGACTCGGCTCAGGACAACTCGTCGTACCGGCAAGCGTGATGACGATGATGAGCCCTCGGCCGTCCGCGGTTCCAGAAGAGACCGTGCGGGTCACTGCCTCCCGCGTGCCGTCATCAGCCCGAACCCGGCGAGTATTCAGGGATGGGACGGTAGAAGCGTGAGGTGACCTCGTAGGGACGCGGGACCGGCGGCACCGAGTGCCGCGAACGCGGCGAGCCAGGTGCGTACTTCGTGCGCGGAGTTGCCAGCGTCGGCGGCCATCGCCTCGGGAGTGAGCGCGTCACAGGAGGTCAGGTCGCCGGAGGTGCAGATGTCGAGGAACCGCTCGTCCCATTCCGGGTTGAGATCCTTGATGTCCGCCTCGCCGAGGGCGAACTGCCTCGCGGTGTCGGTGACGCTTGCTGACGGGCGGCCCGGGCGGCGGCCGTCGGGTGCCTGCCGTTCAGCAGCATGTCCCGCTGCGCCAGCGTTGCCGACGCCCACTGAGGCACGGGCGGATCATGGGACACCCCGCCGGAACCGATCACCAGAACGCGCTCGGACAGATCGCGCAGACGGCTGCCGACGGCCTCTCCCATACGGCGGACGCGGCGCATGGAGGTGAAGGGCCGGGCCATGACGAAGACCGGGATGACAGACCGGTCGTCGATCCGGCCGAAGAGGAACTCCAGTGGCTGGACCGCTCCGTGGTCGACCTCCATGCGGCGGGAGATCGCCATGTCGATGTCCTGGTCGAGGACATGCTGGGCCAGTGCCTCGGCACGGTCGGCGGGAACGTCCAGGGGGCCGGACCGTGTGTCGTAGTCGCCGACGGCGCGGGCGGAGTAGCCGATGCAGAACGGCGGCATGAGTTCGTAGAAGAAGCCGTTGCAGTGGTCGAGCGAAGGAGACGACCAGGGTGGGGGGCGAACTCCTTGACGAAGTCCCGTGCGGTGGTGAAGGCCCCCTCGACGGCCTCGCGGACATCCGCCGACGGTTCACCGAAGACCAAGTTCCAAGCCGTGGCACTCGGTACGCCGTAGAGGCCGTACCGCTGCGCCGGATCGGCACCCCGGGCGAGGTGTCCGACACAGTCCTCTTCGTGCTCTCCGATGCCTCGCGTTTCGTCACGGGCCACACCCTCGTGGTCGACGGTGGCGGTCGCCACCGCTGAGCGCGGCAGCGGGGCCCCGAATCCCCGCGAGTGGCTCCGAAATCCCCTCGGGTTCAGCGGTTGCCGCGCCGGAGCGCCGTCGGCGTCTGCCCGAACCAGCGCTTGCAGGCTCGCGTCAGTGCCGACTGTTCGGAAAAGCCCAGGGCGAGCGCCACATGCGACATCGAGAGGGAGGACTCGATCAGGTACTGCTGCGCGAGCTCCCTCACCGCTTCGTCACGCAGGTGGTCGAAACTGGTCCCCTCCGCGGCCAGGCGACGCTGTAGCGTCCTGGGGTGGAGTGCCAGCATGCTCGCCACCTGCTCCAGGCTCGCTGCCGCCCGCCCGCCGGCGGTTCGCGCCATCGCGGTGCGCACCAGGTCGGCCGTGGACGAGCCAGGGGCCGGATAATGCGTGTGGAGGTAGCTGGTCGCGATCCGGCGGATCGTCTCATCGACGTCCTGGAGAGGGACGTCCATCAGAAGCTCGTCGATGATCAGGGCGCCATGCGCCCGTTCCGGTCGCACTTCGGCTCCGAAGAACCGCACATAGCACGACAACGGGGCGGCGGGCGAGTGCGGCAGCAGTACAGCACGGGGCCGGTATCCACCCCTGACGACGAGGCCGAGGAGTCGGTGGGCCGTGGCGAGACTCAGGTCCATCGCCTGTCGGGCGGGCGGACGGGGGTCGAGCACCATCTCGAAGCGCATCGCGACGTGGCCGGGGAACTCCTGCCCTGCGGGAATCAGCGCCAGGGTGAGCGACGGACTGTGTACGAACAGGTACTGCGCCGCGGTCTGGATCATTTCCCGCACGGTCGGGGTGTTCTGCAGGACCAGGGCCAGCGGTCCAAGTGCGGTCGGATCCTGAGCATGCGCCATCCGCAGGCCGAAGTCCGGGCAGCGGAGAGCTATCGCCGATGCCTCCAGCAGGTGCATCGCGGGGCGCGCGGGGACCAGGGCATCCTCGTACTCCAGTGCGTGACCGGGCAGGCGCGCCGACGCGAGCAGAGCGTCCGGGTCCCCGCCGAGCTCGCGGACCAGACTCGCCCAGCCCCGCAGGGTTGCCGCCCGCACCAGTGGTTCCATGTCGCGCAAGGTAAAAATTCTGTCGCCTGGTGTCAAGCAAACCCAGGTGTGCCGCGCCACACTCTCTGCTGGCGCCAGTTACTTCAGGTAGCGGACACGCCGTTGCGGGCCAGGGGACAGGCTCGCCAGCCAGCAGGGTCACATGCCAGGTCCGGCCGCCGGGACGCGTCGTGGACAGGGCAGGTGACGGACCGAATATTGGTCGGGCTGCTGTCCTGAGCCCACCCGCCATCGGCCTGCGGCCCAGTCCGCACCCATCGAAAGGTATGGAGCCGCGTGACCGCATTCAAAGGCAGGGTGGCCGTCATCACCGGAGCGGGCTCCGGTATCGGTCAGGCGCTGGCCGTAGCACTCGCGTCCGAGGGGCAAGGCTGGCACTCTCCGACGTCGACACCCGGGGTCTTGCCGAGACAGTACTGCGGGTCGAGGCGCTCGGCGCGGACGTCGAGGCAGCGCAGGGTCGACGTCACCGACCGAGAGACTGTCCAACGGTGCGCCGGCGAGGTCGTCGGCCGGTTCGGGAACGTCCACCAGCTCTACAACGACGCCGGCCTGGCCTACCACGGCGCGTTCGAGCGGTCCGCACTCGAAGACATCGAGCAGATCATGAACATCGATTTCTGGGGCGTGCTGAACTTCAGCAAGGCGTTCCTGCCGCACCTGATCGCGTCGGGCGCAGGACACGTGGTCAACATCTCGAGCATTTTCGGTCCGATGACGGTGCCCGGCCAGACCGCCTACAGCTCGGCGAAGTTCGCGGTGCGTGGCTTCACCGAGTCGCTGCGCCAGGACATGCTGGCGGCCAGTCACCCCGTCAAGGTCACGTGCGTCCACCCGGGCAGCGTCAGGACTGCCATAGCACGCAACGCGGGTATGGCGGCCGGTGAGGACCGGTCTGCGGTCGTCTACCTCTTCGACCGCAAGATGGCCCGCCTCTCCCGACGACGCGGCGCGGACGATCCTGCGCGGCGTGCTCAGAAACAAGGCACGTGTACTCGTCGGCGCCGACGCCAAGCTCTTCGACGCCTTCATCCGCATCGTGGGGCCCTCCTACCAACGCGTCACCGCGGCCGTCGCGGCACGAGCGCTTCCCAAGTAGTAGCGATCTGCCGTCCTGGACGACCGACCACGAGGCATCTGCGCATCACAGCAACCCATCAGGTAGAGGAGAGCCGCCTGTGCCTACCCCGCCGACGAGCCCTGTATTTGCCGAAGGCTCATCCGCCGCAGAACCCAGGTCTGGGAACGCGATGTCGATGAACAACGCCCCCCAGCATGCAAATTCGAGACGCGCGTTGTTCACCGGCGCGACCGCAGCCGGCCTGAGCGCCATCCTGGCGGCCCGCGCCCCGCAGGCAGCTGCGGCCGCCTCGGATCCAGTCAAACTCGTGTGCGCCCTCCGACGGCGGGAAGACCTGTCGGCCGCCGAGTTCTACCGCTACTGGCTGTACGACCACGGGCCCCATGCCACGAAGCAAATCAAGAAGCTCGGGGGCTACCGTTACGTCCAGAGCCACACCAACAACTCGGACCTCAACCTCCTCTTCACCGCATCACGCGGCCAGGTGGGTCGGGCCTTCGACGGCGTAACCGAAGTCTGGTTCCCCTCGCGCGAGGCGTTGGTCAAGGCGCTCGCCTCGCCGCAAGGAGCGGAGGCCAACCTACGGCTCGCTGAGGACGAGAGGAACTTCATCGACCTGCCGCGGTCCTCGTACTTCTTCACCAAGGAACATGTGCTGCTCGGCTAGAAGACAGGGAGCACGAAGGACAACGGAACCTTGCCACCAAGCCGGTCGAGGACAGCGGGCGTGGGCAAGGTCGTCGAGCGGCTGATGGACCGCGCCAACGCGGAACTCCCCGCCGCTCCGTCCGCACCGTGCGGCCCACGCGTCACCGCGCCTGTCTCGGCACGAACGCTTCCTGATCACCAACGACCGCCGGCACCAGCGACCGGCGCGTCGTGGCCGAGTCGTCCACGACGCGCCCGAACAATCACAGCAGCTCATGAGGTAGAGGAGAGCCGCCGATGTCTACTCCCCCGACCAGCCCGCTCCTGCGTCCCTTGCAGATCGGCACGCTCACCGTGCCGGGACGGCTGTACAAGTCTGCAACCAGCGAGACCCGGGCCACCGACGACGGGTACGTGACCGACGAGTTGCTCGAGTTCTACGAACCCATGGTGCGAGCCGGGACCCCGCTCATCGTGACCGGAAACCTCTACGTCTCCCGGCAGTCCAAGTCCGCGGGACGTCAGGCCGGCATCGACGCCGACGACAAAAAGGCCGGACTGCGGGACTGGGTCGACCTGGCCCACAGCGGCGGCAGCCTCCTGATCGCCCAGCTCAACCACGGCGGCCGCCAGATGGTCAAGTCGGCGGACCCGGGCAAGACGCCGGTGTCCGCGTCAGCGGTGCGCGAGCCCCTTTACGGGACGAAACCGCGGCCCCTGCGCCTGGACGAAATCCCTGCAGTGGTCGAGACCTTCGCCGCGGCCGCGGAGCGGGCCCAGGACGTGGGGTTCGACGGAGTGCAGATCCACGCCGCCCACGGCTACCTGCTCAGCCAGTTCCTCACCCCGCACACCAACCGCCGAACGGACGAGTACGGCGGCAGCCTCGACAACCGGATGCGCCTACTGCGCGAGGTCTTCCGCGCTGTTCGCGCCCGGGTGGGCGACGACTTCCCCGTGCTGCTCAAGCTGAACGGCACGGACATGCTCCCGCTGCGCCGGGGCGCGACGACCGCCGAACTCGTACGCGTCGCCAAGGCACTGGAGAGCGAGGGCATCGACGCGGTGGAGATCTCAAGGGCCCACTACGAGTCGTGGCCGGGCATGATCCTGGGACACTACAAAGGTTTTATCCGCGGACAAATCACCGAAGGATCAGGGATGGCCATGACGCGTCGGCGCCGCATAGCGATGCTCGCCGCGGCCCCCGTCATCGAAGGCGTCGCGGAACGTCTCGCTCCTGGCAGTGAGGGTTTCAACCTCCCCCAGGCCGAGCAGTTCACCGCGCAGCTGGACATCCCGGTGATCTGCGTCGGTGGGTTCCATACGAGGACCGGGATGGAGTCGGCCATCGAGAACGGCCGCTGTGACGCCGTCTCGGCGGCCCGAGCCATGATCGCCGACCCGTTCCTGTTCAAGAACGTGCAGGCCCCCCTGCCAGGACGGCCGGTGTGCGAGTACCGCAACGGATGCATCGCCCGTTTCGGCGGCAAGCCGATCGACTGCTACGTCGAGCCGATCCGCATCCAGAAGAACCACATGCTGCAAAAAACGGAGCAAGCGTGAACCACATGCCCACCCACCACGAACCCCGCGGCGCCCGCCTGGGGAGCACGACCACCGGGAATGCGACCATTCCCGTACCGACCTCCTCAGGAATCTTCGCAGTCTGGCTCCGCGAGGATCTGACGAGAGAAGCCGCCGTCGAGTACTGGAAGGGACCGCACGCACGGATCGTCGAGGGGCTGCCCACCAACGCCGAGTACCTCCAGCATCACTTCTCGCCCACCGATCACGGCTACTGGCCCTCGTCTCCCACGGTCGGCACCGTCGTGCCCCCGAGCTGGCGCTGCGACGGTATCGCCGAGGTCCGCCTGGCGAGCATGGCCGCCGCGATCACCTCCCCGGCCCGCCTGCGGAAGGTGTACCTCGACGAGCAGAACGTCTTCGACCGGGTCCTCGGAAACCTGACCGGCCCCCGAGGAGGCCGCTGGTGGACCGAAGGCCACGACACGAACGTCGGCCACCGCACGGTCCTGCTGCTGCGCCGACGCCGCGGAGTGGGCCGCCACGCCTTCCGCAAGTACGTCCACGACCGCATCGGCCCCGCGCTTCATGAGGCTGGTGCGCGCGACCTCCGCACGTACACCTTCCTCCGCTGGTCCTCGCTTCCGCACCCCACACCCGGCATCTCGCACGACAATCCGGTCTTCCGCCGCTACCACGGATGTGTCGTCCTCGGAGCCGACAGCCGCGCCGCCATGGACGGGATCCTGGCGTCCAAGCCGGTCGCCGACCTCGTCGCTGACCAGCACACGGTCATGACAGGCGTCCACGCGTTCACCGTCGAGCACACCGAAGCGGTCACCACGACGGTCCCACCGGTCCGGCCCTGACACACGCCACCTGCGGGGCTTGGCGGCAAAGGGACTACAAGGAGAAGCAAGTAAGCAACCGGCTGGACGTCACCTTCGGGTCGGGCGGCGAGAGGTGTGCGGCCTGGCTCTATCCCGCCAAGAGCCCTTCGAGCCCGATCGTGCTCCTTGGCCACGGCCTCGGCGGGGTCCGTGAGATGCGGCTCGATGCGTTCGCCGAGCGCTTCGCCGACGCCGGCTACGCCTGCCTCGTGTTCGACTATCGCCACTTCGGCTCAAGCGGCGGTGAGCCACGCCAGTTACTCGACGTCAAGCTCCAGCTGGACGACTGGGCGGCCGCGATCGGCTACGCGCGGACCGTGGCCTGCGTTGATCCCGAGCGGGTCGTGCTGTGGGGATCGTCGTTCGGGGGCGGCCATGTGATCATCGCCGGCGCCCGCGATCGACGCGTCGCCGCGATAATCTCGCAGTGCCCGTTCACGGACGGTCACGCGTCGGTTCGGGCGGCGAACCCGCTCGGCCTGGCCAAGGCCACCGGGCTCGCGCTTCGCGACGCCGCGGGCACATTGCTCAGGCGCGCACCGACGATGATCGCCACAGCTGGCCCACCCGGCTCGGCCGCGCTGATGGCGGCGCCCGACGCCGAGCCCGGCTATCTGGCACTCGTCCCCGAGGGTGCGCCGTTCCGCAACGAGGTCGCGGCCCGCTTCGCGCTTCATGTCGGGTTGCACCGCCCGGGAAAGCGGGCGGTGGACCTGCGCTGCCCAGCGCTGTTCCAGCTATGTGAAAGCGACAGCGTCGCGCCGGCGAAGGCGGCGGAGAGGGACCTGCGCAGAGCGCCGAAGGGCGAAATCGTCACCTATCCCTACGGGCACTTCGACATCTACGTCGGAGCGCCGTTCGAGCACATCGTGGCCGACCAGCTCGCGTTCCTGGAACGGCGCGTGCCGGTCGCCGACCGGCAGGAGCTCGCCTGACGTCTTTGGCTCGCGTTCCCGCTCAACGGCCGCACAGTCGTGATCAACGGCTGAACCGGCGGGCTGGTAACCCTCGTGCGCGCCAAGTTCGCGTCCGGGGCCGCCGATGTCGCCCTGCTCGGCCTCGGCTGCGAGGCAACCGCCCTGCCACGCGACAGAAATCGGTGTGACCGCGTCGCCGCGACTGGGTGGCCGATATCCGCGACCTCTCCTCGCTCCCAGAACGCGATGGACTGGGCAGCCGAGCACTTCGACCGGCGATTCCGTTCCCGCCGTCCCGTCGGCCCCGCGACAGGCAACAACGTTACGCAGAGGTGGATCCGGTCAAGGGCCCCTCATCAGCGGTCAGGCGGTTCACAACGGGGCGACTGCCTTGAAAGCAACGGCGGCGCAGGAACATGTTGCGGGTGTCAGCGGGGCTGGGGCCGGGCCACCGTGCCGGGTCGGTGAGTGAACAAGTCACCCTTGGCCAGGGCCCGGCAGAGGCTGGTCCGGCGAGTGATGCGCGGGCTGTTTCAGGCTGTGGTCCGGCCGCCGGGCCCAGGCACGCAGCTACCCCGCGGGATGCGTGTGCCAGCCCTGGACGGGACGCTTCTGGCCGTTCCCGCCTCCGGACTGTCCGCAGGTGAAGGTGCTCGCGTTGGTGGAGTGCTCGACGCGCGGTGCTGGACGCGGTGATCGTCACTTTCAACGGCTCCGAGCGGATCGTGTCCGCCAACTGGAGGCCCACATCGGTGCCGGAACCCTGGTCCTGGCCGACTGCGGGTGGACGTGACCGCCGCCTCGGACTCACCGAGATCGGCGGAAGCCTGCTGCCGCGACGGCGCTCACGCGAGTGCCCTCGCAAGAGCGATGTCGTGCATCACCCAGTACGGCAGCGATGTCCCTGACGGTAGCCGCTGGGCGAGGCTGGCTTGCAGGTTCGCCAGCTTCTTCATGGCCCGCAAACGGGGCTCCTTGCTCCGGGGCCGATACGACGGTCTGCCCCCATCGAACCGAGCCGCGCGCGCTCCTCCTTGCTCTCACGGCCGGTTCGGTGCCCCTCAGATCACCGTCTCTCGGCCATCGATGACGACCACGGAGCCCGTGGTGGACCCTGCGTCGGCGGAGAAGGCGTGACAGACCGTCCCGGCCAGCTCCTCCGGTCGCCCGATACGTCCGAGGGGCCTGCAGGTCGAGGCCCGAGCAATGCCTTTCCACGGGCTCCCTCCCCCACGAGCCGTCCAGAGCGGCTCGGTCAAGCCGGTGAGGACACGCCCCGGAGCCACCACGTTGACGCTGACGGCCGGGCCGATCTCGGGTGCCAACTGCCGCGTGAACCCGACGATCGCGGCTTTCGCCGTGCCGTACGGCACGTTCCCCTCCTGCGCGACGAGCGCGGACCGACGCGACGTTGTCGACGCCCGCCGTCCGCACCGGCTGGTGGGCCGCGACCAGCACGTCTTCCTGCGTGGTCGTGCGGGCACGGGGGTCGTACGCGTTGGTGAACGTGACCGCGTGGGCGCGGGTCAACAATTCTGTCGACCGACGCATCTGGCCGGTAATCAACGGCCACTGGTCAGCGGCCCATACTCACAGGCAGCGCACAGTCGTGGTCGGCACGGTGGTCGGATCGTCGAGGATCCGGTCTCGGCCCACCTGGACGGCCCCGTGGAGCGTGGCGTCGGCGCCGAGGACGCCGGCGGACACGGTGAGTCCCACGCCCGGGATCTCGGTGCGGCGTCCGGTGAGGCGGGCGTCGATGCCGGGGGTCAGCCAGGGCGCCCACTCGGCGAGGTAGCCGCCGAGGATGGCCTCGCCGGCGTCGGTGGCGCTGGCGACGGCCAGGAGTGCGGCGCCCAGGGCGTGGCCGGCGTGGTCGAGGGCCGCGAGAGCCTGAGGGTCCACCGACCGGAGGCGGCGGCCGAGTTCGGCTCGGTCGTCGGCGGGCCGCTGGCCTGGGGCGAGGGGGCCCATCCCGGCAGCCGCGATCAGGGCCCTGAGGCTGAGATAGGTGTCCAGGCAACCGCGCGAGCCGCACAGGCAGGGCCGGCCGTCGAGGGACACCGGCATATGGCCGATCTCGCCGGCCATGCCATGGCTGCCCTGATGGACACGGCCCCCTACGAGCAGTCCGCCACTGACTCCGATCTCGCCCTTGACGTAGACGACGGTGTCGGGATGGCTGACGCCGGCGGCGGCCAGGGCGTGGTACTCGGCCAGCGCGGCCACGTTCGCCTCGTTGACGACCTCGACCGGACAGCCCAGGGCAGGCAGGTGTCCGGCGACAAGCGCCGCCAGATCGGTCACCCCCCACCCGAACCCGATGGCCGCCCCGACCACACCCCCGATCACCGGCCCAGGCACAGCGACGACAACCCGCCCCACATAGGCGCCCCCGGCCCGAGCGACCGCACGCTCGACGGCCCGGGCGATCGTCTCGGCCACAGGCCCGGGCTTCCGCCCGGCCTTCCACCTGGGCATCGGCCCCCTCATCGGCCCAGTTCGCCGCCCGGCCGCCGATCCAGCGATCGGCCCGCCTCCCGGTCCCGCATCCGGTCCGGTCACTGACCCGGTCATCCGCCCCGCCCCCGGTTCCCCCACCGGACCATCCGCCGGCCCAGGAACCCCCGCCGGACCCCCTACCGGCGGCCCAGGAGCCCCCAGCGGCACGTCATGCGCCAGCCGCTCCGTATGCACGACCGCACCCTCAAGATCCGCGGCCCACACATGCACGTACTCCCACGTCACCTGCACGGCCACCGTCCATACCCGCCCCGGAACCAGCCGCAGCAGCCGGCGCGGGCGCCCCCGCCCGCCCGAGGCCGCCACGCCAGCCTCCTCCACCAGGCCCCGCTCGACAAGGTCCGCGACCAGCGCCGTCACCGAGGCGTGCACCAGCCCCGTGGCGACGGCGATCTCGGTGCGCGCACAGGGACCGGACGCCTCGATGCGCCGGAGCACGAGGGACAGGTTGGTGCGGCGCACGTCCGCGGAGTCGGCTGGGCTGATCACGCAACCGATTGTCCCCGATCGGTCTGGTAGCGTGAAAGAATATTTTTCAGAGATTGAAAAATTTAGCTGAGCGTTCCCTGAGAAGTCGACGAAATTGTTGACGATCCTCTCGAAGTGTCACTAACTTCATGAATGCCAACACAACGGGCACCAACTGCGTGACAGAGGAGAGAGACCGTGAAGCACAGGGCAATGAAGCGCAGGACTGTCGTCATGGGGATCGGCGCGACCGCGGGTGTCGCGGCGGTCGGGGGCATCGCGCTGACGGCGCAGGCGTCGGGCGAGTCCGGCGGCAAGAAGGGCTCCACGACGTCCTCGGACGCCCTGGTCTTCGACAAGGACGACTACACCGAACTGACGGAGACGATCACTGACGCGGCCGGCACCGAGCACTCAGTGATCTACCACTTCTACAAGCCCCGCAACTACGTCACCAACCCGAGCGACGACAAGCACCAGAGCCTGGTCGTCAGCGTCCCGGTCAAGATCGACGGCAAGGCGGTCGACGCCTCCAGGGCACCGATCGTCCTGGCGAACGCGGTGGGCGCCTACATGCCGTCGAGTGTGGCGACGGCCACGGGCGTGGGTCAGGCCGCGCTGGAGATGGGCTCCATGGGCGGCGGCACCGGCGGGATGCCCAGTGGGATGCCGTCCGGAATGCCCAGCGGAATGCCGTCGGGCGGCCCGGGCGGGGGCGGCACGGGAGCCATCAACGGGATGGTCAACCTCGCGAAGCTGGCCCTGGTGGCGGGCTACGTCGCCGTGGAGCCCGGCACGCGCGGCCGCAGCCTCACCGACTCGGACGGCACCTACTACGGCACGGCCCCCGCGGTCATCGTCGACCTGAAGGCGGCTGTCCGGTACATCAAGTTCAACAAGGGCCGCATCCCCGGCAACACCAACCGGATCGTCTCCACAGGCACCAGCGCCGGTGGCGCCGTCTCCGCCCTGCTGGGCGCGTCCGGCGACAGCAAGCTCTACGCCAAGTACCTCAAGGAGGCCGGCGCGGCCGACGCCTCCGACGCGATCTTCGCCACCGGCGCCTGGTGCCCGATCACCGACCTGGAGCACGCCGACGGCGCCTACGAGTGGAACTGGGGCAGCAACGTCACCCAGTCCACCGGCAAGGTCGTCGACCAGGCGGTGTCGAAGGAACTCCAGTCCCAGTTCGCCGAGTACCAGGCGAAGTTGAAGCTGCGCGGCCTGAACGGCTACGGCGCCCTGACGGCCCGTAACTACGACGACTACCTGCTCACGACCTACCTCCAGCCGTCCGCCACCAAGTACCTCACCGGCCTGTCGGACTCCGAGCGCGAGACCTACATGGCCAAGAACACCTTCATCACGTGGTCCGGCGGCAAGGCGACCTTCACGTGGGAGGACTACCTCACCCACGTCGGCGTGCGGAAGAAGACGACCCCGGCCTTCGACGCCTTCGACCTGTCGGCTGGCGAGAACAACGAGTTCGGCACCGGCACGACCGCGACCCGCCACTTCACCGCGTACAGCGCGAAGAACGACAGCACGGGCCTCAGCACCAAGCGGGTGGCGAGCGACATTCCAGAGCTCCTGAACCTGATGAACCCGATGTACCACCTGCTTGAGAAGCACAATCCGAACCGGTCGAAGCACTGGTGGATCCGCCTGGGCACCAGCGACACCGACACCTCGCACGTCATCGCCGCCAACCTCGCCGCCGCCGTGGACAACCTCGGCGACGACGTCAACCACGCGTACTACTGGGACCAGGGCCACGCCACCAACGAGGACCCCGGCGACTTCATCACATGGGTCGCCAAGGTCACTGGCTACAAGAAGTAGACCGCCGGAGCAGCCCTCCGCCCCAGGCACACGCATACACATGGCGTCCGCCTCGTCGGTGCGCCCCCAGGAAGTCATCCACCACGGTGCCGAGCCCGTCTGCACCAGCCGGGCTCGGCACCGTGGTGTTCCCGCGCCCACCGAGGCTGCAACAGACGTGCACTTTGACTCGTATCCTCCGCCGGTGCTTGATGCAGCCGACCCATCTCAGGGGCGGTCGAGGTCCTCGTACACGGTGAGCAACCCGCGCAGCGCGCCGCCGACAGCGGCGACGTACATCCGCAGGACGTGGTCGAGGCCCTCGTCGGGGTGGGTCAGCCACCAGTGGCCGAGTTGCTCCCCGATACCTGAGATGACGTGGGCGGCTGCCAGGAGGCTTGGCCGGTCGACGCCGGCGATATCGGGCGGGGCAAGATCGGCGATGCGCTCGATGGTGTGCCGGCGAAGCCTGATCAGCTGTGCGGCCATGTCGCCCCCGAGGCCGGAGGAGCAGGTGAGCAGCAACGCCCACCGGCGCGGGTTGTTCGCGACGAGCTCGAGAAAGACGGGGCCTCCGGCGGTGATCAACTCGTCCATGTTGCCACCGGTTGTCGAGATCGCCGTGGCAAGGGTGTCCTCGAACTTCTGCCGGGCTCGTCGCACGCAGGCGTGAACATCGGATCGACCTCCGGAGTGCTCACCTCACCCTTCGCCGGTGTGTACTGCTCCACCAAGTCCGCCGTCCATGCCCTCACCGACGCCCTGCGCATGGAACTCGCGCCCTTCGGGATCACCGTCGTACGCATCGAACCGAACCAGTTCCGCACCCCCTTCGGCGACACCGCGACCGCCGGCCTGACCGCCCGCATCTCAGACGCTTCGGCCTGGACAGGCGTCATCCGTCGCCAGGTCGGCACAGGTCGGCCCTCAGCGCCTCCGCCTTGATGCCGCGCCGGTGGTGCAACTCGGCCGCCTGCTCAGGCAGCCGCTTCGTGTCGCGTGCCACCAAGACGAGGTCTGACCGCCAGCCGCCATCCGCCGAGCGAAGGCGGCACCGATACCCGCGGTCGAACCGGTTAGCCAAGCGAACTCCACGAAACCGCCCCGGTACCGACCTTCGCCTGTCCAGTCCACACTCAACACCGATCACAGCCACACCTGCCGTCACCGTTGGTTGGCCTGCCACCCAAGAAGACTGCCGCGAGGCGGAGAAGTCTCGGACGCCGACGGCTTCGTTCCGCTGACCCCTCTCCTCGCTGAGCCGGGCCTCTGGGGCCCGGTGTGCGATGCACCGAAACCCCACACCTCGCAGACCGGATGACGGCGCTCAACCGACGACGGTGTCACCGAGATCGATGTCGGGCAGGTCGAGTGAGCAGATCCGCGCGGCCTCGTCGGCGGGGATGCCGAAGTGACGCAGGAGGCCGCGGGCGACCAGGTCCGAGGAGTACGCGTCGTCACGGTCGGACTGCGCATGCAGCAGGGAGCCCAGGGCCAGCTGAGCACTGACCGTCATCGCCAGGGCGAGGTCCAGGTCCTCCACCTCGAATCGCCCGGCATCCGTCGCGGTACGGATGTCGCGCAGCGCGCGCGGGGCCAGGCCCCGGTCGGAGTAGGCCACTTCGAGCCCATGATTGAGCAGAACCAGACTGAGCTGCGGGAAGCGGCGGTGCAGGCGGCCGGTCATGCGGAAGCTCTGGGCGTACGCGACTGCGGGATCGTCGATGTCCGCGGTGAGCCGGTCCATCAGATCGCCGAACCACTCCAGTACCTCCTCGACCGCGACGCGGAAGAGGTCCTCCTTGGTGTCGAAGTGGTTGTAGAACGAACCGACCCCGACGTCGGCAAGCTCGGTGATCTCCTGGATGGGGATGTCACTGCGCCCTTCTGCCAGCAGGCGCTGGGCAGCGCGCACCAGCGCGCTCCGCGTCCGGGCCCTTCGCCGGTCGGCTCGCCGGGCCGCGGTCTTCTCGGTCATGCCCCCTCCATCCCACCCGCACTCGATCCACCTGCACTCTAACCGCCCCGCACCACATTTGAACATTTCTTCATTTCTATTGACTGACGTTACCTTCGGAAGTGAAGCTTTCTTCAGGAGGTGGTGACCATGGCTGTTCATCCCCATGCCGAACCCGGCACTCCCGACGGCCCTCACGGGACGCACAACGACCTGCACTCCGAGCAGGGCGCACTCGCCGGAGAGCATCCGGGCCGGGCGGCGAATCCGGTGGTCAAGGTCCACGACATCGCGTGGCTGGAGTTCCACAAACCCGACCTGGACCGTGCCGAGACCTTCGCCCGGGCGTTCGGCTTCGTCACGTCGTACCGCGACGGCCGCGAGCTGCACCTGCGGGGAACGCAGGCGGGCGCGCCCTGCGTGATCATCCGCAAAGGCCGCACCTCGCGGTTCGTCGGCCCGGCCTTCCGCGCCGCCGACACCCGCGACCTGCTGCGCCTGGCCCAGGCCACCGACACTCGGGTGCACCCGCTGCCCTCGACGCTAGGCGGATCGGTCGTCGACCTGCGCGATCCCGGTGGGCTTCGGGTGCGTGTTGTCGCCGACACGGACGACCTGCCCGCCCTGCCCGGGCAGGAGCCGCAGCGATTCAACGTCGGCGGCGACATCGACCGGGCCAACGCCGCCCAGCGACCGCCACGGGAACCGTCCGGCGTACGGCGTCTGGGCCACGTGGTCCTGCAGTCGACGACCTACCTGCGGACGCTGAACTGGTACCTGGAGCATCTGGGCCTGATCGTCAGCGACTTCCTCTACTACAAGGGGCAGCGCGAGCGCGGCCCGACGATGAGTTTCATCCGCTGCGACCGCGGCCAGACCCTGACCGACCACCACACCCTGGCGCTGACACTGGGGCCCTCCAACCGGTACGTGCACTCGGCGTACGAGGTGAGCGACCTCGACGCGCTGGCCGCCGGCGGTCAGCACCTGCTTGACGAGGGCTACTTCCGGTCCTGGGGGATCGGCCGGCACATCCAGGGGAGCCAGATCTTCGACTACTGGCGCGACCCCGACGGCTTCCTGGTCGAGCACTTCACCGACAGCGACATGTTCGACTCCAGCCTGGAGCCCGGCTGGGCGCCCATGACGGCCTCCGGCCTTGCGCAGTGGGGCCCGCCGACCACCAAGGACTTCCTGGGCGTCGCGCCCGGCCGCGAGTCGCTGGCCGAGCTGCGCTCGATCGTCGCCGCCCTCCGATCCGACGACAACGAATTCGACTTCGAACGCCTGCGCGGCCTGTTGAAAGTGGCTACCTCATGAGCATCTCAGTCCTCCGCACCTCCGACGCGTGGTGGGTCACGCTCGACGAGCTCCGGGCCGTCCCGGTCGAGACCTCCGCGACGACGACCGCCGAACTGCTCGACGACGTGGTCACGGTCCACATGGCCCTGGCCGAGGCTCGCTCGGGCACCCTCGCGGCCGAGCCCCGCCGCATCGCCGACCTCCCGCTCGTCTCACCGGTCACCGCGCCGTGCCGGGTGGTCGCGCAGATGACCAACTTCGTCTCGCACGTGCGCGACTCGGGCATGGACCCCGAGACCGTCCCGCTGACGTTCTTCCGCAAGACTTCCGGCTCCATCAGCGGCCCGTTCGACGCGATCGTGAAGCCGGAACATGTCCGGTTCCTCGACTACGAGATCGAGCTCGGACTGGTCATCGGGAGCCCTCTCGCGGTCGGCACCACCGTGACCGCCGCCAACTGGAAGGACCACGTCGCCGGCCTGGTCATCACCAACGACATCTCCGCACGCGACGTACAACTCCCCAAGACCCAGTTCTACGAGGCCAAGTCCTACCCGACCTTCACGCCGGTCGGCCCCTCCCTGGTCCTGCTCGACGCCGACGAACTCGACCGCCTCGCCGAGCTCAGGCTGGTCCTCAAGGTCAACGGTGAGGTCCGCCAGAACAGCGACCTGACCGACATGATCTACAGCCCGCTGCGGGCCCTGCAGGAGCTTTCCCGTTTCCAGGCTCTCGCCCCCGGCGACCTCGTCCTCACCGGCACGCCCGGCGGTACGGCCCTCAAGGCGCCGCCCAAGCCGGTGGAGATCATCGGCGCGCTGCTGCCGCCGGCGGCGAAGTGGAAGGCGTTCTTCAAGTCCCAGGCCAAGAACGAGAAGTACCTCCATGACGGGGATGTGGTGGAGCTGTCCATCCGTACCCCTGACGGTGCCATCGACCTCGGCACCCAGCAGAACAAGGTGAGGTACGCGTGACCACGATCCCCGACACCCACGTGGCCTGGCCGCGCTACGACCACCCCGACGACCTGGCCGTCCTCGAGGCCATCCCGCTGTCAGAGCGCGGGCTGCCGGGCACGTCGTACGACCTGTTGCGGCGGACGGCCGAGCAGTGGCCGGAGCGGACCGCGCTCACGGTCCTCCCCGACGGCGCGTCCTGGCGTACGCCGCAGACCCGCACCTACGTGGATCTCCTCTCCGACGTGCACCAGGCGGCCAACGCCTTGCACGGTCTCGGCGTCCGCCGCCACGACACCGTCGCACTGCTCTCCCCGAACTGCGACGAGTTGATCACCGCGCTGCTGGCCGCCCAGCTCGCCGGCATCGTCACCCCCGTCAACCCCGCGCTCTCCCGGGACCACGTCGCCGAGCTGATCCGCCGGGCCGGCGCCCGCGTGGTCGTCACCCCCTCCCCGGAACTGGACCCCGAGACGTTCGCCACCAGCACCGAACTAGCCCGGGACGGGCTGGTCGACCACGTGCTCGTCCTGCGCCCGACGCCTCGGCAAGGGGGCGCACCGCTGCCGGCGGTGGAGAACGCCACCGTGGCCTACCTCAGCGACCTCGCGGCCGACTGCCCGAGCGAGCACTTCCTCGGCGAGCCGCCCACCACCACCGACCTGGCCGCGTTCTTCCACACCGGCGGCACGACCGGGGCACCGAAACTCGCCGCACACACGCACGCCAACGAGATCAGCGACGCCTGGATGATCGCGGCCAACTCCGTACTGGACGAGGACTCCGTCGTCTTCGCCGCGCTGCCGTTGTTCCACGTCAACGCGCTCGTCGTCACCCTGCTCGCACCGCTGTTGCGCGGCCAACAGGTCGTGTGGGCAGGCCCGTTGGGCTACCGCGACATCCCCCTCTACCGCGAGTTCTGGCGCATCGTCCAGCACTACAAGATCGCCACGATGAGCGCCGTACCCACGGTATACGCGGTCCTGGCCGCCTGCCCGGTCGACGCGGACATCAGCTCTATGCGCTGCGCGATGGTCGGCGCCTCCGCGCTGCCTGACGGCATACGCTCCACGTTCGAAACGGCCACCGGGATTCCGCTCCTCGAAGGCTACGGTCTGACCGAGGCGACCTGCGCCAGTGTCCGCGGCTTCCTGGAACTCCGCCGGCCAGGATCGGTCGGACAGCGGCTGCCGTACCAGCACATCAGGATCGTCGACACGGAGACGGGCGCGGAACTGCCGGCCGGTGAGACCGGCACCGTCCACATCAGCGGCCCCACGGTCTTCCCCGGTTACGTCGAGGGCCGCGACGACGACGGCCACCGGATCAGCGGCCAGGGCAAGGTGGTCGACGGCTGGCTCGACACGGGCGACCTCGGCCACCTCGACGAGGCCGGGTTCCTGTACCTCACCGGGCGGGCGAAGGACCTCATCATCCGCGGCGGCCACAACATCGACCCCCGCATCGTCGAGGACGCCCTGCTCTCCCACCCCGCGGTCACCGGCGCCCAGGCCGTAGGACAGCCCGACCAGCGTGCGGGTGAGGTGCCGGTGGCGTACGTGACCCTCGCCGACCCCGCGATCCGTGAGAACGACCTCCGCGCCTGGGCCGCCGCACACGTGAGCGAGGCAGCCGCCGCTCCCAAAGCGGTCCGAGTCCTCGACGCGCTCCCCGTCACCGCGGTCGGCAAGCCGTACAAGCTCCCGCTGCGCGCCGACGCCACCCACCGCGTGCTGACCGACGCCCTCGACGGCATCGGCGACGTCGAGGAGATCCGCGCCGACGCCGGCTCCGGAACGGTGACAGTCACCGTCACTCTGCGCGCGCAGGCACCGGCCGCCACCACAGCCGAAGTGGAGCGCCGGGTCAGCGCCTTCGCTGTGCACTGCCGCATCGTCACACAGACACGGGGAGATGGCTGACGTGGCACTCGTCGTCATCACCTCCGTGCTGGCCGTCTGCTTCGCACTGCTGGGGACCGGAAAGCTCCTCGGCCTCCCCGCGATGGCGGAGCGAGCCGCCCACGTGGGGTTCAGCCTGGGCAGCTACCGCATCATCGGCGTACTGGAACTCGCCGGTGTGATCGGTCTGTTCGCCGGATGGGCGGTCACCGGCCTGGGCGTCGCCGCTGCGACCGGCTTCCTGATCCTGCTCGCCGGCGCGGCCCTGGCACACCTGCGTGCCGGCGACCCGCTGCCCGCACTGGCACCGGCGATCGTCTCGGCCGCGCTGGTGGTGGCCTACGTGATCGTCCTCTTCCAGAAATGAGCCACGAGATGAGCAAGCCAACACCCCCGACGGTCGAGACCACGTCGGTGCTCGTGGTCGGTGCGGGGCCGGTCGGCCTGACGCTGGCCATGGAACTGGAGCACCACGGCGTCGAGGCTCTGCTCGTGGAGCGCAACACCGCCACGACACAGCACCCGAAGATGGACGTCACCAACGGCCGCAGCATGGAGCTGTACCGCCGTCTCGGTGTCGCGGACGACCTGCGCAAGATCGCCATCCCGACGGATCACCGCACCAAGGTGACGTGGGCGACCAGTGCGGTGGGCTGGGAACTGGCCTCGTTCGAGTACCCCAGCGTCGACGAGACGCACGATACGATCCGCGACCGCAACGACGGCACCCTCCCCCTCGAACCCTGGATGCGCGTGTCCCAGGTGATCCTCGAACCGGCGCTGCGCGACCTGCTGGAAGCCCGCTCCCAGCACGTGAAAGTGCAGTACGGCTGGGCACTGGAGAGCTTCGAGGAGGACACCGAGGGCGTGACGGTCCACCTGGTGTCCGCGGACGGCGACCGCCGGCGCACGGTCCGCGCCCGCTACCTCGCCGGATGCGACGGCGCCGGCAGCCGCACCCGCAAACAGCTCGGCATCGGCCTGCACGAGATCGACCTGCGGCGGATGCTCATCAAGGAGCTCGGGATCCCCCGTACGGCCGCGATGCTCGCGAGGGCCTACAAGGCGACCGGGGAACGCCCCCTGGACGGCCGTATCTACCTCGTCCACTTCACCACGCCCGACCCAGGGATCTTCCGGTACTTCGGCAACGTCTGGCACCTGCAGTCCCCGCAGGGCTGGACGTTGATCTCACAGAACGACAGCAACACCTTCACCCTCCACGCCCCGCTGAGCATGGGCACCGACGCCGACCGCATCGATCCGCGAGAGTTCGTCTACGAACGCGTCGGCCGCCGCTTCGAGATGAACGTCCTGGTGGCCAACGCCTGGACGCCCCGTCTCACCGTCGCCGACTCCTACGGCCGCGGCCGGGTCTGGCTCGCCGGCGACGCCGTCCATCAGGTTCCCCCCACCGGCGGCTACGGCATGAACACCGGCGTCGGCGACGCCGTCGGACTCGGCTGGGCGCTCGCCGCCGTGCTCCAGGGATGGGGAACCCCTGGACTGCTGCGCGCCTACGAGCACGAGCGCCGGGCCGTGGCCCTGCGCAACCGCGCCGCCTCCGCCCGGCACAGCGCCGTCCGGGGAGCGGTGAAGGCCGCCTACCGGAGCGCCGTGCACAGCGAACGCTGGCTCGGCGCCCGCGCCCGACAGAGGCTCGGACGCGAGATCAACGACCTGGGAAACCTTGAGAACGAGGCCCTCGGCATCGAACTCGGCTACCGCTACGACACCTCTCCCGTCGTCTGTCACGAACCAGGCGGACAGGCCCCGCCCCAGACGATGGACGAGTACACGCCCAGCACCTGGCCGGGCGCGCGGCCACCGAGCGTGCTGCTGCGGGACGGCCGCGCGATCTTCGACCTCCTGCACGCCGGCTTCACCCTGCTGCGCTTCGCCGACCACGACGTCACCGCGCTCGCCGAGGCCGCCGCCGAGCGATGCCTCCCACTCAAGATCGTCGACGTACGCGACCCGCACGCCCGCACTCTCTACGAGCGCGACCTCGTCCTCATCCGCCCCGACCAACACGTCGCCTGGCGAGGCGACACCCCGCCTGCCGATCCGCCTCACGTCATCGACCGCATTCGGGGAGCCCACCGCTCGCCGGGGGAGACATCATGAGCCGCCCCGTGAAGACCACCTCATTCGTGGCCCCGGTCTGGCTCCGCGCGGACCTGCCGAGAGAAACAGTCCTCCGATACTGGGCAGGACCGCACGCACAGGTCGTCGGGCAACTGCCCAACATGACCGAGTACGTCCAGTGGCACTTCTCGCCCACCGACCACGGTTACTGGCCGTCGTCCGCCACGGTTGGCACGATCGTGCCGCCGGGTTGGCGTTGCGACGGCGCGGCCGAAGTCCGCTTCGCCGGCACCGGCGCCGCGCTCACCATGCCGGTCCGCATGCGGGAAATCTACCTGGACGAGCAGAACATCTTCGCGCGAGTTCTCGGCCAGGTCACCGGGCCGGGCGGAGGCCGCTGGTGGACCGACGGTCACGACGACGCCGCAGCCCACCGCACGGTCATCCTGCTGCGGCGGCGCCGTGGGGTGCGCGGCCGCGCGTTCCGGACGTACGTCCACGAACGCATCGGTCCCGCGCTCCACCGGGCAGGAGCGGCCGACCTGCGCACGTACACGTTTCTGCCCTGGACGCGGTTCGTTCACCCCGCACCCGGCGTCGCTCACGACAATCCGGTCTCCCACCGCTACCACGGATGCGTCGTCGTCGGCGCCGACAGCCGCGCCGCCATGGACGAACTACTGAAGTCCGAGCCGGTCGCCGGGATCGTCGCCGACCAGCACACGGTTCTGACGGCAGCCCACGCCTACACCGTGGAACGCACGGTGCCCGTCATCCGAAGGCGGACATCCAAATGAGCGCTGTCAGGCGGCGGCCGCGTCATACGATCCCAGGGATGTCCTCCAAAGCATTCGCCGGCGCCAGGTCGGCGGTTGTGGTGACGGCCGGGGCTGCCGTCGCCTATGCCGCACGCGGCGAGTCCCCCGGCCCCGGCGAGGTCCTGTCCAGCGGCACCCTGCCGGGCTGCTGCGGGCTGGAAATGCGCCGCTCCCAGAGAGTTGCAGCCTGCGGCCGCACCGTGTACGCGACCGGGCTGTAGACGCTGGCCCTGGCCGACCTGGCCGACCTGGCCGCCGCCGGACTGCGCGTCGCCGCCCTCAACGTCACTAACACCGGCGGCATGAACGCGTTACTGGAAGGCCTGGGCAGGAAGGGCAGGCCGGCCTGCCCGCCGACGCGGCACGGCGCCTCAGCGGCCGACCGTCGAAAGCCGCATAACCCGCTGTGAAGTGAGGTCCCTGGGGCCAGCGGCACTACATCACCGTATGGCCTGTACAGCGTGCCTCGGCTTGGAGAGACCCCATGCGGCCTGATCCCGGCCGGGGGGCCGCCGGCCGTCCTTCCTCGAACGGTCGGCAGGCTCACCTGGCTCTCATTCCGGCGTGTGGGTTTCGGGAGGCGCGATGCCCAGCTTATCGGCGCTTTCCACCAGTTCGCGCCACACCTTCGGCGCCACCGGCACCCCGTCCGCCGCCCGGCCCTCGGCCAGTGCGGCACTGCGCTCACCGGGGTAGAACACGCCCGCCGCGCCGTCCGCCACCGGCAGCCCCTTCAGGGTACTCAGCGTCGCGTCGACGGCCTCGGTGAAGCCGTCCGGGTCACCGAACGCCCCGGGGTCGATGGCGATGAGCAGAGCGTTCTGGCGGTGCTTGCGCCCCTGGGGGTCGTCGGAGTGGAACGCGGAGAGGATGGGAGCGCCGACGAGCACGCTGGTGAGCAGTTCGAGGGCGAGCGACATGCCCGAGCCCTTGGCGCCGCCCAGCGGCAGGGGCATGACCGCCTGCTCCGGGTCGGTGGTCGGGGTGCCGTCCGCGGTGGCGGCGGCGCCCTCCGGCAGCGGGGTGCCGGAGGCCTTGGCCTGGCGAATCTTGCCGAGGGCGATGGTGGCGGTGGCCATGTCGAGCAGCAGCGGGGCACGGTCCGCTGCCGGTACGGCGATCGCGAGGGGGCTGGTGGCCACAGCGGCGCCCTTGACGCCGGTGTAGCCCATGTTGGGCATGCCGGCGACGAAGCCGATGCCGACCAGGCCCTGCTCGGCGATCCTCGACACGTAGTGGCCGATGGCGCCGGTGTGGACGGTACGGCGTACACCCACGGAGGCGATGCCGGTCGTCCTGGCCCGCCGTACGGCTTCCTCGGCGGCGGCGGTGAGGGCGACCGGGCCGGGCGCGCGGTCGGCGTCCAGGACGGCGGCGGCCGATGTGGTGGACTCAATCTTGATGTCGGGGCGGGCGTTGGCCACACCCTTGGCGAGCAGTTCGAGGTAGGCGGGGACGCGGGCGATGCCGTGGGAGTCGATGCCGCGCTCGGCGGCCCAGACGAACACGTCGGCGGTGGTGCGGGCGTGCTCCGGGCTGAGACCTGCCTTCTCCAGGAGGGCGGCGGCGAAGGCGCGCAGGTCCCCGACGGGGACAACGGCCTTGGCAGGCTTGGGCGTTGGGGTGTCGGACATGGTGGCGGAAGTCTCCTGGGTCAGCGGGTGACGAGGACGTCGACGACGGCGGTCGTGCCGTCCGCCACGGCCTTGAGGGCGCGCTCCAGGGCGGGCGCGAGGGCGTCGGGCGCGTCGATGGTCTCGGTGTGCATGCCGAACGGCTCGACGAAGGCGGCCAGTCGGGGCAGCCGGTGCAGATCGGTGCCGAGCCACTCGCCGGTCTCGGCCGCCGCGCCCTCGGGGTAGAAGCGGCGGTGGTTGAGGTTCATCGACTTGTAGACACGGTTGTTGAACACCACGATCAGCAGCGGCAGTTCGTACGTCTTCGCCGCGTCGTACGACGGGATGACCGGGTTGTAGGTGAAGGCGCCGTCGCCGATGGTGAGCACCACCGGGCGCTCCCGGGCGGCGAGTTTGGCACCGAGGGCGACCGCGATGCCCTGGCCGAGGCCGCCCTGGACGTAGAAGTACGAGTCGGGGTCCGATATGCGCAGATGTCGCTTGACCACTCGGCTGTGCGTGATGGTCTCGTCGACGACGATGGCGTCCCGTCCGTCGAGGAGCCCCCGCAGCGTCGCGGCGACGAGCACGGGGTCGATGCCCTCGGCTTCTTCCGCCTTCGCTTCCGCGGCGGCGATGGCCGCCTGTTCGTCGGCGTGCCGCTGCTCCTGTGCCGCACGGCGGGCGGTGACGGCGGCCACGTCGAGGTTGGTCGCGCGTTTGGTGAGCTGGCGCAGCGTGTTGGCGACGTTGCCCTCCAAGTACCGGTCGGCGTACAGGACTTGGTAGACGACGTGGGGTCGTTGCGGCACCTCGTCGATGACGACGACCTGGGCCTTGGCCGGGCGGCGGGAGGGTGGGTAGAAGGGGGCGCGGCAGTTGACCAGGAGGATCAGGTCCGCCTCGTCCAGCCATGGGCCGACGTCGGAGCCCGCGTGCAGCGGATGCGTGCGCGGGAAGTTGCCGCACACGGCCGAGTCGGGCTCGACGACCGGGATGTTCCACGCCTCGGCGAAGGCGAGCAGGGCCTCGAAACCGCCCGCCTCGCGACCCGCCGTCTCCGTGACGATGACGGGGTTTTCCGCCTCGCGGATCATCTGTGCGACGGGGTCGACCTCCTCGGGCGAGCTGTGCGTGGAGCCCGGCGAAACGATCGGCTTGGCCTCGCGGCCGTCCCACTCCTCCAGGAGGATCTCCAGGGGGATGTTGAGGTACGCCGGTCCCGCCGGGGCCCGCCAGGCCAGTTCCGCCGCACGCGTGATCATCGTGGGCAGCGTGTGGACGCTGGCGGCCTCGTTGGACCACTTGCTGAACGGGCTGGCGATCCCGTGCGGGCCGCCCACGACGGACAGGTTGCGGTACCACTGGCCGCCCGGGTCCTTGCCCGGCCCGTCGCCGTAGGTGGCGGACTCGGAGGAGGCGACCACCATGGGCACACCGGCGAGCAGCGCGCCGTGCACGGCCATGGAGCCCTGCAGCAGGCCGGGGGCGGCGTGCAGCAGCACGCCCTGAGGTCGGCGCTTGAGGAGTCCGTAGCCGGTGGCCATGCTGACGGCCACGGTCTCGTGGGTCAGGTCGAGGTACTCCGGGCAGGGCAGTCCGTCGCGGTGCCGGCGGGCGAGGGACTCCCACACTGGGGCCCACTCGGACCCCGACGAGCAGAAGAGGTAGTCGGCGCCGGCCGCTTCGAAGGCGGAGACAAAGGCGTCGCCGCCGTCACCGCCGTCACCCCCGCCGGGGCCCGGGGGGTTCATGGTGTCCGTCATCACGGGTGCGTCCTCAGCCCTCGATCGGCCAGTTCAGGACCTCGGAGATGCCGCGGCCCATGATCCATTCGAGTTCCTCGGGCGTGAAGTCCCAGTGCTTGGTGAACTGCTCGATGGTGTCGGTGTAGGTGATGCCGTGGCCGAGCAGGCGGGTGATGTCGGTGCCGTAGAAGCAGCGCTGCGGTCCCATCTTGTCGACCATCTCGCGCACGTACTTCTGGATGTTGTTGTTCGGGAAGGGGTGCGTCGAGTAGCCCGGCAGCGCGGAGACCTTGACGTAGATGTTGGGGTGGGCGGCCAGGTCGGCGGTCTCCGAGACCCAGTAGCCGATCGCGTCGTCGACGCAGCGGGCCATGATGCCCATGTGGTCGATGATGATCTTCAACTCGGGGTGCTTGGCGGCGATCTCACCGAGTTCACGCTTCCAGATCGGGGCGTGGACCATCGTCGGGATGCGCAGCTCCTCGGCGATCGGCCAGTACCAGTCGTTGGTGCCGTCGATCATCCAGTTGCGGTCGATGGGCCGGTGGAAGGTGAGGCGGGTGCCCTTGACGTGCGGGTTCTGGGCGAAGTCCTTCAGCATGGCCTCCCCCTCTTCGGGCTTGTTCTGCGGGATGCGGGCCATGATGCCGAACCGGTCCGGGTGTGCCTCGCACGCCTCCAAGGCGTAGTCGATACGGTCGCCCTCCCAGGACGGCGGCAGGATCAGCGCCCGGTTGACGCCGGCCTCGTCCATCAGCTCCAGGGCCTCCTCGTACGAGAAAGGGTCCTCGCGGTGGCCGTTGAGACGGATGCGCTCCCGCGCGCCCGGGACCCAGGGACGGTCCGGGGTCTCTTCCAGCCAGATGTGGATCTGCGTGTCGACGACGAACATGTCTTCAACTCTTTCTCTCGAACGAGGTGGCGGTGGGGGTGCGGAAGGAACGCTAGGCGGGAGGTGAGCCCTTGCGGAGTCCCTGGGAGCGCAAGCACTTGTTGCACGCAAGTGCGCTGTATGCAGGGCATTCTTTGCACGCGGAGGGGTCAGATCGCGGAACGGTCCTCGAAAACCGCGGAGACGATGTGCTCGGCGACCGCCATGGAGGCCGTGGCGGCCGGGGAGGGCGCGTTGCGGACGGCCGTGACACGGCCGACCTGATGGATGCGGAAGTCGTCCACGAGGGTGCCGTCCCGGTCCAGGGCCTGGGCGCGTACGCCCGCACCGCCGCGTACGACGTCGTTGACCGAGACCTCGGGCACGTACAGCCTGGCGTCCTTCATGAAGGATGCCGTCGAGAACGAGCCGCGGTACTCCCTGATGCCGGTACGCCAGTGCCGGGCGGCCATCTTCCAGGCGCCCGGGTAGCAGGCGAGGCCGAGCAGGTCCTTGGGGGAGATCCGGGTGCGGGTGTAGCCCTCCCGGGCGAGCGCCAGGACCGCGTTGGGGCCCACCTCCACGGAACCGTCCACACGGGGTGTGAAGTGCACGCCGAGGAACGGGTAGCGCGGATCCGGCACCGGGTAGATCAGGCCGCGCACCAGATCGGACTTCTCCGGCTTGAGCAGCATGTACTCGCCCCGGAACGGGACGATCTTCGGCTCCTGCCTGTCCTGGGCCAGCTTGGCCACGGCGTCGGACTGGAGGCCCGCGCACAGAATGAGCCGGTCCACGCGGACGCGTTCCTGTCGGGAGGCCACTTCGATGCCGCCTGGCGCGTTGGTGATGCTCATGACGGGGAAGCCGAGCCTGACCTCGCCACCGGAGTCGATGACGTCCTTGGCGAAGGAGCGGGCGATCGCCGGGTAGTCGGTGATGGCGGTGCGGGGTGAGTGCAGCGCCGCCACACCGGCGACGTTCGGTTCGAGTTCCCGGATCTCCTCCTTGGAGATCTTCCTCAGGTCGGGCACGTGGTTGTTCCTGGCCCGCTCGTAGAGGCTGTTCATCCGGGCCAGCTCGTCCTCGCGGACCGCCACGACCAGCTTGCCGATCTCCCGGTACGGCAGCTCGCGGTCCTGGCAGTACTCGCGCAGCAGGGACACCCCCCGCACCGTCAGGTCGGCCTTCAGGCTGCCGGGCGTGTAGTAGATGCCGGCGTGCACGACGCCCGAGTTGTGGCCGGTCTGGTGGAGCGAGACCTCCTGCTCCTTATCGAAGACCACGACCCGGGTGCCGGGTCGGCTCAGGGCGATCTGACGGCCCGTGGCCAGGCCGACGATGCCGGCCCCGACGATGCCGATCGTCTCGTCGGCCATCGGCATCCTCCTCTCTCGTTGCTCCCTCGGCTTCAGGCGCCGAAGTTGACGGCGACCGTCTTGACCCGGGTGGAGAAGCGAAGGACCTCGTCGCCCTGCTCCTTGTAGGCCGTACCGGAGTCGCGGAAGCCGCCGAAGGGCAGGTGGACGTCCCAGCCGGTGGTCGTGGTGTTGACGGCGACCTGCCCGCACTCGGCCTCGTCGGCGAAGCGGTGGGCGTTGCCCAGGTCACGGGTGAAGACGGCCGCGGCGAGGCCGAAGTCGGAGTCGTTGACCGCGTCGACGGCCGCGGCGAAGTCGTCGACCGCGCGAAGGGCGAGGACCGGGCCGAAGACCTCCTCCCGCCAGATCGCCGTCTCGGAGGTGACGCCGGCGAGGACGGTCGGCTGCACGTAGCAGCCGTAGGCGCGCTCGCCCTCGGTGTCCGCCCTGCCGCCGGTCAGCACGGTGGCGCCCTGCTCGACCGCCTTGTTCAGGTCGGCGAGGACGCTGTCGCGCTGCTTCGGGCTCGACAGCGGGCACAGGGTGGTCGCCGGGTCACTGCCCGGGCCGATCCGCAGCGCCTCGACCTCGGCGACCAGGAGCCGGGCGAACTCCTCGTACACCGGCTGTTCGACGATCACCCGGCTGGTGGCGGTGCAGCGCTGTCCGGCCTGGCCGAAGGAGGCGGCGGCGACGGCCTTCGCCGCGGCCGGCAGGTCGGCGTCCTTGAGGACGACGGAGCCGTTCTTGCCGCCGAGCTCGCCCTGGAAGCGCACGTTGCGGTCGGCGAGACGGCGCCGGATGCGGCTTCCGACGGCGTTGGAGCCGGTGAAGGTGATGCCGACAATCCGGGGGTCGCCGAGGAGGGCCTCCTCGATCTCCGTGGTACGGCCGGTCACCACGTTCAGAACACCGGCCGGCAGCCCGGCGTCGTGCAGGGCGCGGGCGAAGTGCAGGCCCGCCAGCGGTGTCTCAGTGGCCGGCTTGAACACGGCCGCGTTGCCGGCCGCGAGCAGTGGGGCGAGCTTGCGGGCCGGGGTGATCAGCGGGTCGTTCCAGGGGCTGATCACGAGGATCACGCCGATGGGCTCGCGCTGGGTGTGGGTGCGGTGGTTGGGCCGTACATCGTGCAGGAGGGTGCCGTAGCCCTGGCGGGCGAGACCGGCGTAGTACTCCAGGAAGTCGGCGGCCTTGAGGGTCTCGCCGCGGGCTTCGGCCCGCGTCTTGCCGTTCTCGGCGGTGACGTCGGCGGCGATCTCGTCGAGCCGCTCGCGGATCAGCCGGGCCGCGTCGGTGAAGATCCGCGCCCGATCGAAGGGGCTGGTGCGCTTCCACACCGTGAACGCGCGCTCGGCGTGGTCGTAGGCACGGGTGACGTCCTTGGCGGCGAGGGCGGGGACGCGGGCGATCGGGGCGCGGACGTCGGCCGGGTTCCGCACGTCGATCCACTCGCCGGTCGTCACCCACTCCCCGCCGGAAAGGGCTTCCACAGTACGCATGAAGATCACTTCCTTCGTCCGCCGCGGTGACGCGGGCTGCACTTCAGAACGGCCGTGCGGGCCGGATGCGACAACACACCATGTCGGGACAGGCCGCCAGGCCCGCGAGGGCAGGCATTGCTTGCGCCGCGCGCAGGTCGGCGGGCGGTTGATCCGTGCTGGAATCTGCAGGCCGGAGGGCATGTGCGAAGTGCCGCCGGGAGACGGAACACCCGCTGAGGAGAGACAGTCATGGCCTACGCAGTCATCGCCCGCTACCACTGCGACCCCGCCGACGAGGCCACCGTGCGTGCCGCGCTGCTGAAGATGCGCGAGCACACCCGTGCCGAGCCCGCGAACCTGGCGTACGAGGTGCACTCGGCGGTCGACGAGCCGGGCGTCTTCGTGCTGTACGAGCAGTACGCCGATCAGGCCGGCTTCGAGGCGCACAAGGCGGCGGACCACTTCAAGGAGCTGATCGTGGAGACGGTGTGGCCGCTGCTGACCGCCCGGTCGGTGACGTTCGCCGAGGTGTTGTGAGACGAGGGGCTGTGAGACCAGGGGCCGGGCAGTCGCTGCCCGGCCCCCTTCGTCATCGGGTCAGAACTCGTTGCCCCAGACGTACCGTGCGAGCGTCTCCACCAGCACGATCTTCTTGCGCTGCTCCTCGGCGCTCAGCAGCGGCCGGCTCGCCACGTCGGCGAAGCCGCGCGACGGTGACAGCGCCGCGTCCTCGATGTCCTTGAACTCGTCGACGGCGTCGATACGGGCCATCACCGTGTCGATGTCCTCCAGCTCGGGCACGGTCGCGTCCACCACGCCCAGGCACATGTCCCGGTCCGCCGGCAGCGCCCGGACCAGATCGAGCTCGGCCTCGGCGCCCTGGTCGAAGGGCAGAACCCAGCGGTCCGCGGGGACGTCGCCGTACAGCCGCTCGGCCCGCGCCCGGTCCACCGCAGCGGGCGCCGTCCAGCCGGGGCAGAGGCCGATACGGACACTCTCGGGGCGCTCGTCCAGCCGTACCGCCAACGCCTCGACGGCGAGCGCGTCCGCGAAGGACAGCGCGCCCGGGTCGACCGGGTCAATGGCCAACTGGCCCAGCAGGAGCGGGTTGTTGAGCTGGATCAGGCGTACGCCCTTGGAGACCAGCAGTGCGATCTCCGCCTGGATGATCTCCGCGAGGGCCTCGCCCAGCTCACGCGCGGACGACAAGCCGAGGCCGGGCTGGAACGTGGTGGCGGCCAGGTACGCGGGGGACGGCAGCGAAGCCTTCGGGGCGATCACCGTGAGGTCGGCGAGCTGTGCGGCCCAGTCGGTGAGCAGCGGGCCGTTGGCCTTGGGCAGGGCCTCCGCCACCCAGCGGGTGAGACCGTCGGCGTCGGTCTCGTCCGTACGGCGGAACCCCGACACGGCGTCGAAGACGGCGCTGCGGAAGTCCTCGCGGGGGAGATCGCCGTCGGTGACGACGGTGGAGCGCAGCTTGCGCTGGTAGGCCACCGCCTCCGTGACCGCCGTGACCTCGGCCTCACGCAGGGCCTCCTGCTCGCCGGTGGCGCGGGCGGCGAGGAGTTCGGCGGGGCGGACCAGGCTGCCGTGGTGGTCGATGCGGTAGTTGAACGTGTCCGCCATGGCTCACGCGTCCTTTCCGGAGGTTCCGGCAGGCTTGCCGGCGACGCCCCAGGCGGCGAACTCCAGCTCGTAGCCGAGGGATTGGAGGACCTCGTCGGCGATTCTCTGGTCCTCGTCGGCGGTGCCGCCGGCGATGCCGAGGCCGCCGATGATCTCGCCGTCCTTCTTGATGGTGACGCTGCCCTCGGTGGCCATGATCGGCAGGGCGGCGCCGGGGAGCTGGGAGAGCTGGGCGAAGAAGACGGGCTGGCTCTCCTGCCACTTCTTGAGCATCGTGCCGGGCCGCTGCATGACGGCCGCGGTGTAGGCCTTGGCGCGGGCGATGTCCGGGGTCAGCGGGCGCGCCCCGTCGGCCCGGCGGATCGCGACGGGGAAGCCGCCGGCGTCCACCACGGCCACGCTCACCGCCTTGCCGACCGCCTGGGCGCGCTTGTGGGCTGCGGCGACGATCTCCTCGGCGGCGTCGAGAGTCAGGCTGCTCATGCTGCGGTGTCCTTCGGTTCGGTGAGGGTGCGGCGCAGGCGGGCGACAGCCGCGTTGTAGGGGCCCGGCGTCTCCCAGTACATGGAGTGCGGGGCGCCTGGAACGATCTCCAGGTGCGAGCCGGGCAGCAGTTCGTGGGCGCGGGTGACGGTCTTCACGCTGAGCACGGCGTCCCGCTCGCCCGCGAGGAAGGCGACCTTGACGCCCGAGCTCTGGATGTCCTCCAGGGACGGCCCGTTGGTGTCGAGGTTGCGCAGGTCCTGCATCCTGGCGACGTTGAAGGTGCCCATCTGCTGGAACAGGAAGGTCAGGTCGGCGCGCTCCTGCTGGAACGGCTTGGTCAGCAGGCGGTCGATGACGGGCAGCTTGACGGCCTCGGCGCGGTCGGCGGCGGCCAGCTCCTTCAGCTCGGGGTGGCTGATGCCGCCGAGAGAGTGGCCCAGTACGACGGAACCGACTCGCTCGGGCCGAAGAAGCCCGGCGCGCAGCGCGGCGACGGAACCGATGGACTGGCCGACGAGCATGACGTCGGTCAGGTCCTCCTGGTCGAGTACGGCAACCACGTCGCCGGGGAAGTCCTGACCGTCGAACTCGGCCATGGACGAGTCCGACTTGCCGAAGCCGCGCAGATCCACGGTGACAACGGTGAACTCGTCGCGCAGCGCCGCCACTTGCTGCCACCAGACGGCGTGGTGGCCACCGCTGCCGTGCACGAACAGGATCGCCGGGCCGCTGCCGTGACGCTCGTAATAGATGGAAGTGCCGCCGGAGTCGACTGTGGGCATGGGGATGAACTCCTGTACGTCTTCGGTCAGTTGGGGCGCTTGGCGTGGTACACGAGTTCGATCATGGTGTGGTCGGGGTCGTGGATGTAGCAGAACTTCGACTGGTTCTCGGGCCGCTGGATCGGCCGGGTGTGGCGGATACCCAGCTCCTTGAGGTGCGCCAGGAAGTCGTCCCAGTCGTCGACCTCGACGGCGAAGTGGTAGGGCGCCATGCGCTCCATCTCCTCGACCGGCGTGAAGTGGAGGTCGAAGTTGCCCCGGGTCATCAGCACCACACGGGTGTTGGACTTGGGCATGATCCGCTTCATCCCGAAGACCTTCGTGTACCACTCGGCGGTCCGGTCGGGGTCGGTGGTCGGGAAGTTGACGTGGTGGATGTAGCGCGGTTCCTTGCTCATGCTCGATTCCCTTCGAGTCGTACGGGGTTGGACAGCACACCGATGCCACTGATCTCGACCTCGACGGTGTCCCCCGGTTCCAGCTGGCAGGTGGACTCGGCGCCCATCCACAGCACGTCGCCGGGGTGCAGGGTGATGTACCGGGTGATCTCGACGATGTGGTCGAAGGGGTCGAAGACCATGTCGCCGGTGGGGAACCGGGAATGGACCTCGCCGTTGACCCGCAGCGTGGTCGTCTGGGCCAGCGCGTCGACGTCCGTCTCGATCCACGGCCCCATCGGCTTGAAGGTGTCGCTGTTCTTGCTGCGCCAGAACGAACGGTCCTGGTGCTGCCAGGCGCGGGCGCTGACGTCGTTGCCGATGGTCCAGCCGAAGACGGACTCACGCGCCTCCTCGTGAGTGGCGCGGCGAACCGTACGGCCGATGACGGCGACGAGTTCGGGCTCGGCCTCGAACCGGCCCTCGACCTCGACCGGCTTGACGATGGGCGAACCGTGCCCGGTGAGCGCGTTGTTGGCCCGGTAGCCCACCTCGGGACGCTCCGGGGTCGCGGCTCCGGCGTGCGCGATGTGCCGCGGATAGTTGTAGCCGACCGCATAGAAGACGGGCGGCACAACAGGGGGTAGCCATACGGCGGTTGAGCGGGGAACCGTGCCGACGACCTCCGTGGTGCCTTCGATCGGTGAGCCGCCCAGCAGCTCGATCCGCGACTCCCCCACCCGGCCCCACACCGCCCGACCGCCCACCGAGACTCGCGTGTACCTCATGGCGCCAGCAGGTGGGAGACACGCTTGGTGATCAGGTAGGCGTCCAGGGCTTCGGGCCCACCCTCCCGGCCGTATCCACTGTCCTTCACCCCGCCGGAGGGTGCCTCGTGGACCGAGCCGCCGCAGTGGTTGATCGACAGGATCCCGGCCTCCAGCACGGCGGAGAGGCGCTCGGCGGTGGCTGCGGACTGCGTGAAGCCATAGGCGGCCAGGCCGTACGGCAGCCCGTTCGCGGTCGCGAGCGCCTCGTCGAGGTCGGTGAAGGGGACGATCGGGGCGAGCGGTCCGAAGGGTTCCTCGTGCATCAGCTCCGCGTCCGCCGGTACGTCGGTCAGGACGGTCGGGGCGAAGAAGTACCCGGCGCGCTCCAGCCGTTCGCCGCCGGTGAGGACCTTGGCGCCGCGGGCGACGGCGTCGGCGGTCAGGCGCTCCATCGCCTTCAGGCGGCGCTCGTTGGCCAGCGGCCCCATGGTGGCGCCCTCGGCCAGCCCGTCCCCGACGACGACCGCCTCGGCGGCCTTCACGAACTCGGCGGTGAAGTCCTCGACCAAGCTCTCGTGCACCAGGAAGCGGCTCGGTGAGGTACACACCTGCCCGGCGTTGGCGAACTTGGCCTGCGCGGCCTTACGGGCTGCTGGTACCGGGTCGGCGTCGGCACAGACGATCACCGGGGCGTGGCCGCCCAGCTCCATGAGGGAGGGCTTCATGACTTTGCCGGCCTCGGCGGCGAGCAGCTTGCCGACCGGGACCGAGCCGGTGAAGGCGACGACGCGGGTGATCGGTGAGGCGATGAGGTGGGCGGAGACCTCCGCGGGCTCACCGAAGACGAGGCCCAGGACTCCGGCCGGGAGCCCTGCGTCGGCGTAGCAGCGGACCAGGGCGGCGGCGGTGGCGGGGGTCTCCTCCGAGCCCTTGATGACGATCGAGCAGCCGGCCGACAGCGCCGAGGAGATCTTCCGGTTGGGTCCGCCGACAGGGAAGTTCCAGGGGACGAAGGCGGCGACGGGGCCGATGGGCTCCCGACGGACGGTCAGGACGGTACCTGGCGCGGAGGGGATGATGCGGCCGTACGCGCGGCGGGCGTCGTCGGCGTGCCAGCGCAGGGTGTCGGCGGTGCGCAGGGCCTCGCCGGTGCTCTCCTTCAGGGGCTTGCCCTGCTCCAGGGTCATGATCCGGCCGATCTCGGCGGCGCGCTCGCCGATCAGGTCGGCGGCGGCGTGCAGGATCGCGGTGCGCTGGGCGACGGGCGTCTCCCGCCAGACGCGGAAGCCCTCGTCGGCGGCGCTGAGAGCGCGGTCCAGGTCGGCGGCGGTGGCCAACGGTACTTCTCCGATCACCTCCTCGGTGGCCGGGTTCACGATCGGGGCGGTCTGTCCGGTTCCGCCCTGGCACCACTCGCCCGCTATGTACATGCGGACGGCGGGGTAGCCGTGGTCGGTGGTCATGGGTGGGTGCCTCTCAGGCCGGCGGGCGAAGCGAGTCGGAGTCCTCCGGCCGAGGGCCGGGGGCGGTGTTTCAGGAGGCGGGAGCGTCCTGGTCGCGGTTGGTGCGCAGCGCCCAGATGTGGTGGGGCGGAGTCGTCTCGTGCACGCGGGTCTCGTACGCGTCGTCGACGCGGTCCATGTCGGCGGCGTACTCCACGCGGCCGCCGCACGGGGCGTGCAGAAAGCGGAAGACGTTGGAACCGATGGTGTGGCGGCCTAGCCGGCGTGCCTCCCGCCAGCCGCGCTCGATCATGTGGTTGCCGCCCTCAATGACGTCGTCGAAGCCGGGAACCTCGTAGGCGATGTGGTTGACGCCGGCCCGGTCGGGGCGGTGGCACAACAGCATGGTGTGCTGGTCGTCGTCTCCCGGTGCCTGCATGAAGACACCCATGGGCTCCACCACGTCGGTGGGCCGGAAGCCGAGGCGCTCGGTGTAGAAGGCGACCGCCTCCTCCTTGCCCGGCTTGGGGATGTTGAGGGCCACATGGCACATCCGCAGCGGACGGACCCGGTCGATCGGCTCCAGGCAGGTGTTCCAGCGGTTGACGTTGCCGAGCGCGTTGGCCGGCCGCGAAGTGACGGGCACATGCTTCGGCCGGGCCAGGGTCAGTCCGACGCCGAAGCCGGTCTCGTCCACGGTGTGGTGGACGCCGTCGGCGCTCTCGCGGACCGCACGTTCCTTGCCGACCGCGGCCACCAGGCGCTCCAGTTCCTCCCGGGTGTCGACGCCCCACACGACCTCGCGCAGCGTGGGCCCGGACTCCACCGGGGGCGGCAGCAGCGGGCTCGGGTAGGCGTCGAGGTGGAGCGTCTGACCGGTCAGTGTCTCGAACACCGCGTGGTCGTCGGTCCTTTCCACCGGGAAGAGCCCGAAGTCGTCGAAGAACCGGACGCATTCGTCGAGGTCGTCGACGCTGTAGGTGACCGATTCGATTCTCTGGATGCCCATGGATTCCTCGTTTCCGGGTCGCCTCGTGAGCGTAGGTTTCGGGGTACGGCGGCCTCAATGTCT
This sequence comes from Streptomyces sp. SP18BB07, assembly GCF_036322545.1. NCBI lineage: Bacteria > Bacillati > Actinomycetota > Actinomycetes > Kitasatosporales > Streptomycetaceae > Streptomyces > Streptomyces sp. SP18BB07. The sequence goes on along the minus strand of NZ_JAQYWT010000362.1, from coordinate 58,660 downwards.
CGAGCTCTACGAGGTGCGCAATCGTTTCTTGCGGTTACGGCCGGATCGCCGGCATCGGATTCTGTGAGAACCACTCGGCGAGGAAGTCCAGGAACACACTGACCTTGCGCGGGGTGTCCTGCCCGGGGCCGTAGATCGCGTACAGGGGACGGTCGGGCACGGCCAGGTCGGGCAGCAGCACCTGGAGGGCGCCGGAGACCAGGTCGTCGTAGGCCGGACGCTGTGGGAGCAGGGCGAGGCCCCGGCCGTGTACGGCCGCTTTCTGCAGGGCGATATAGGAGTTGGACGAGAAGGCGATGTTGCGGATCTTGTGCAGGGTGCTGGCGTGACCGTGGCCGATGCGCCAGACGGGGTCGTTCACGTGGACCAGGCAGTCGTGGGCGGCGATGTCGTTGGGGTGGGTCAGCGAGCCGTGCCGTTTCACGTACTCCTGCGACGCGCAGAGCACGAACGGCAACGAGGAGATCTTCTTGAGCCGGACGCTGGAGTCCCTCAGGTCCCGGGTGTGGAAGGCGACGTCGAACCCGCTGTCCAGGAAGTCGTACGTCCGGTCGGACATGCCGCCGAGTTCGAAACGGACCTGGATTTTGGGATGAGCGGCGGAAAACGCGGCGATGGCGTCCCCGAGATCCAGGCTGCCTATCCATTTGGGGCAGATGATGCTCAGTGTTCCTTCGGCGCGGTCGTGGAGTTGGGCTATGCCGGCGTCCTCGGCCTCGATTTCGTCCAGAATGCGTGCGGCGAATTCGGCGTACCGCTGTCCCGGTTCGGTGAGGCTGACGGAACGGGCCGTGCGATTGACCAGGCGGACACCCACCTGTCGTTCCAGTTCGGCGACATGCCGTGACACCAGCGAGCCGGAAGAGCCCAGCTTCTTCGCGGCCCCGCTGAAGCTGCCGACCTGCGCGACGGTGACGAAGCTGTGCATGAGGAGCAAGCGATCCATGTTCCCTCCGGGGGCTCCCCCTCTCACGGGGGATGCCGGGAGCAGGCGGAGCGCAAATGCGGCTCGGAGACTGTGGGGCACGCACCGTTTCCCGACGAGGGCCCTACTTCGGGCAGTACTGGGGTGCGTCGCTCACGTTGTCCTTGGTAACCAAGACAAGAGGAATGTTGGCAATCTTGTCAACAGCTTGATCGCCATCCAGGAGGCCGATGGTGTTCTTCACCGCCGTCCGACCGATCGTCATGGCCGAATTGGCTACGGTGGCGGACAGCTGGCCACTCTTGACCGCGGCGATGCCGTCCTCGGTGCCGTTGACGGTGACGATCTTGACATCCTTGGCGCCGGCGGCGTCGAAGGCCTTCCGGACGGCGAAGGCCATCTCCTCGTTGGCGACGAAGGCGTAGTCCAGGTCGGGCTGGGCCTGGATCATGTTCTCCGCGACGTCCTGCGCCTTGGCCGGGTTGAACATTCCGGGCTGGTTGGCGACGACCTCGGCGTTCGCCGGCAGGGCGCCCTTGAAGCCGCCCACCAGCAGGTCGGACGCGGCACCGGGGGCACCGGCGACGATGCCGACCTTCACGTTCTTGCCGACGGCGTCCTTCTCGATCCAGCCGGCGTCCAACTCGCCCACCTTCTTCAGGTCGACCTTGGCGACGCCCAGGACGTCCGACATGTCCGAGGTGGCGACGGAGGTGAGGAAGATCGGGATGCCGGCGCTCTTGGCCTTGGCTATGTCGCCCTCAAGGGCGTCGACGTTGACGGTCTGGACGATCAGGGCGTCCACGTTTCGGGCGATCATGTCCTCGATGTTGGACAGCTCGGTGCCTGCGTCCTGCTTGGAGTTGGCGGAGTAGAGGGTCGCCTTCTCCGCCTCGGCCGTCTGCTCGACGGACTTGAGCAGACACTGGTGGAAGTGAGTGTTGGCGCCGTTGACGAACCCCAGGGCGACCGAGTCGCCGGCGGCGCCCGAGCCTTCGTTCGCCGTGCCGCAGCCTGAGAGCACCAGGGCGGCGGTGCCGATGAGTGAAGCCGCGGTGGTGCGGCGGGAGCGGGTGGTGGGCTTCATGGGTCGGCCTTTCCTGCGTCAATGAAGAGAAGGTTGCGTTGTGGGCGCACCGGGGGCTGCGCAGAACCGGGACAAGCGGGGGTACGGCGCTAATGGCCTGGTGTGGACTTGCGCTGGAACTCGTTGATGATCGCCGCGACGAGCAGCACCCCGCCGGTCACGACGAACTGGTAGTAGCTGTTGACCTGGAGCAGGTTCAGCGCGTTGGCGACGACACCGAGCAGCACCACACCAAGGACGGTTCCCACGACGGTGCCGTGGCCGCCGGCGAGCGAGGTGCCGCCGATGACCACCGCGGCGACGGCGGTCAACTGGAGCTGGAGACCGCCGGTGTTGGGGGCGGCGGCGCCGAGCCGGGACAGCAGCATCAGTCCGGCCAGACCGGCGAGGGCGCCGGCCAGCGCGTACAGGGCGAGTTTGCGTCCGGAGACGTTGATGCCGCTGAGGCAGGCCACGTGTTCATTGCCGCCCATCGCGAAGGCGTCCCGGCCGAAGGTGGTGAACCGCATGGCCAGCCCGATCACGGCGAGCACGAGGATCGCGACGACGCACAGGTAGGGAACGCCGAGCACCTTGTCGTTGCCGAGGGCCCACATCCGCTGCCCGATGGTGATGGACTCGCCGTTGAGGACCAGCAGCGCCACGCCGTCGAGCAGCATCGCGGAGGCCAGGGTGGCGACGAAGGGGGCGACCCGGGTGAACGTCACCACCAGACCGTTGGCCAGGCCTATCAGGGTGGCCAACAGGAGGGTGACGGCCACGGTGACGGCGGTGGGCCGGCCGTCGTGCAGCAGCGTCGCGCCCACCGAGACAGTGACGGCCGCGTTGCTGCCCATGGAGAAGTCCATGCCGCCCGCGGTCATCAGCAGGGTCAGCCCGGCCGCGATGACCGCGGTCACGCTGATCTGCCGCAACACGTTGAGCAGGTTCTGCGAGCTGGTGAAGGAATCCGCCTGGAGGGCCGTGAACAGCGCCACCAGCACGAGGACCACGATCAGGCCGCCGTGCGGGACGCGGAGCACGGCCTGGGGCGACAGGCTGGACGCGGGGCGCTCCGGTGAACCGGCCGCGAGGTCGGGGGCGGCGGAGGGGGTCTTGAGGCTCACTGTGGCTGACCTCCGAGGGCGGTGGCGACGAGTTCGTCGCGGGTGATGGCGGTGATGTCGTGTTCGGCGACCGTTCGGCCCGCGCTGACGACGACGACCCGGTCGGCGAGGCGCATGACCTCCTCGGCGGAGGAGGAGGCGAGCAGCACAGCCACGCCGCGCGAGGCGAGGTCGTCGACCAGGGTGTGGATGTCGGCCATGGCGGCGACGTCGACCCCGTTGGTGGGGTCTTCGAGGAAACAGGCGACCGGGTCGGTCTCCAGCCACTTGCCCAGCAGCACCTTCTGCTGGTTGCCACCGGACAGCGCGCCCACGGGCGGATTGCCGGAGAGGGTGACCACGCCGTAGCTGCTGCGCAACGGGGCGGCGCGGCGGGCGAGTTCGGTACGGCGGTGCAGTCGGCGGCGGGCGAAGCGGTCGCCGGCCAGCATCAGGTTCTCGTCCAGGGTCATCCCCTGGACCAGCCCCAGGGTCCGACGGTCGCCGGTGACGCAGCGCAGACCGCTGGCGAGCGAGGCCGGGACCCGGCCGAAGGGCACGTCACGGCCGTCGACGAGCAGTTCGCCCGCGTCGGGGCGCTGCCGTCCGGAGAGCAGGTCGAACAGCCGTGACTGGGCGTCGCCCGCGGGGCCGAGGACGGCGACGATCTCGCCCTTGCGCACCTCGACGGTGAAGTCCTGGACGGCCCGGCCATGGCTCAGACCGCGAACGGACAGCCCGCTCTCGTCCTTCGGGGCGGGCCGCTCGGGCCGCTGCGAGACGACATCCCGGCCGACCATGCTGCGCACCAGCGAGGCACGGTTCATCTCGGCGGCAGAGGCGGTGGTCACCACTCCCCCGTCGCGCAGGACGGTGAGGCGGTCGGCGACGGCCATGACCTCGTCGATGTAGTGCGAGATGTAGACGACGGCGACACCGTCGTCCCGGAGCGTGCGCACCAGCGCACGGATCTGATTGGCGTCCTTGGCGCTGAGGCAGGCCGTCGGCTCGTCGAGGATCAGGATGCGGCCCCCGCGGCGGACCTCGCGGGCCACCTCGACCATGGTCTGTTCGGCGACCGTGAGGGTGCCCGCGACGCGCTCCACGTCGATGGCGATGCCGAGGCCGGACAGCGCCTCACGCGCCCTGTCCCTGACCGCCTTCCAGCGCACGGCACCGCTCCGGGTGGGCAGGTCCCCAAGCATGACGTTCTCGGCGACGGTCAGCCCCATCGCCAGCTCGCGACGCTGCGGCACACAAGCGATGCCGAGCCTGCGGGCCTTACGCACGGTCAGCCCAGGGTGCTCTTGCCCTCCGATCTCGATGGTGCCGCTGTCGGCCTGGTGCACTCCGGAGAGGATCTGCACCAGGGTCGACTTGCCAGCGCCGTTCATGCCCATCAACGCGTGGATCTCGCCCGGGTACAGGTCGAGGTCGACGCCTTTCAGCGCGGCCGCCCCGCCGAAGCTCTTGGTGACGCCCCGGACCCGCAGTATCGCGCCGCGGGGTGCCGTACCGGCGCCGCCGTCCGCCAGGGACCCTGCCGGTGTCCCGGGGGTCACAGCGGTACCTCCCTGCGTGTTCGCGTCCATGAGGGGACTCACGGCTGGTCGCCGTCGGGGGTCACGCGCCCGTATCCCCGAATGTCCGGGAACGGGGGCTCTTTGTCGGCCTGCAGGTCCACCTGGAAGGTGTTCAGGCACATGCCGAGCATGGTGAAGTTGCCGAGCGCACCGATGGTGTCGACCAGGCCCCTGGCCCCGAAGTGTCCGAGGGCACGGGCAAAGGTCTCGTCGGTGACGAAGTGCTCTTCCAGCACCTCCTTGCAGAACTGGTAGAAGGCCTGGTCCGCCTCATTGTCGAAGACCGCCTCCCGCTTCTCGGCGACGGCCTTCACGGCGGCCTCGGGGATGCCGGCCTCGATCGCCTGGTGCACATGCGCGTTCCAGGAGTACTGCGCGTCCCAGTTCCGAGCGGCCATCAGCAGTGTCAGCTCGCGCAGGTGCTTGGGGAGGCTGCAGTCGAAGCGGGCGAACGCGCCGAGGGATTCCGCGCGCTCACACATCTCCGGGCTGTGCAGCCAGACCCGGAAGGGTCCGCGAACGGCACCGCGGCGCCCGGCGATGCGGGCGGCCAACTCCTGCTGTCGCGGAGCCATTTCCTCTTCGCTGAGAACGGGGAGCCTCATCTGGCCTACCTGCCTATTCTTTCCGGCGCGTTTCCGGCACGGATCCACAAGCCGTGCGGTGGGAGCCGACGGTACAGCCGGGTTCGCGAAGCTCACCCCTCCCGGAACGCAAGGTAAAACTGCACGCCGGAGGGCAGCCATGCGCGGGTGCGCGACCTAACGTCAGTCGACGCACTACCGTGAAGTGGAAAGGAATCCCCGGATGACCACGATCATCAAAGTCGCGTCGGTACCGCTGCTCGACCGTGGCGGAGCGGTGGTCACGACACCGCTGATCACCACGCCGTCGACCGGCGGGGAGAACAGGATCACCAGCGGGATGAGCGTGTACCCGGTCGGCTCCGGAGCGCCGTTGCACTCGCACAACTGCGACGAGCACGTGACCGTCCTCGAGGGCGAGGCAGAGGTCTGGGTCGACGGCGAGGTGACGAAGCTGGAGCAGTTCGACACCACCTACGTTCCGTCCCCCGTTCCCCACCTCTTCCGCAACATCGGGAGCACCCCGCTGCGCATCCTGTGGGTGTACTCCTCAGGCCACGTGACCCGCACCTTCACCGAGACAGGCAAGACGGTGGAACACCTCTCGGCCGAGGACCAGATGGGCTGAAGCCTCCAGAGCTGTTCCGCGCCTGCGGGGCCGGGTGTCCGGCGAGCGGTTCCCGCGGCGAGGGCTTCGGCCGGTGAACCGCCGCAGGCGCCGCCGACGATGAACCGGTGTCAGCAGGCGGCGGTGACCGCGTCGGTGTGCAGGGGGGCGTCGGTGCGGGCGGTGATGTCCTCGATGGTCACGCCGGGGGCGGTCTCGACGAGGGCGAGGCCGTCGGCCGTGATGTCGAGGACGCCGAGGTCCGTGATGATCCGGTGGACGCAGGCCTCACCCGTGAGCGGCAGGGTGCACTCCTTGAGGATCTTCGGCGAGCCGTCCTTGGCCGTGTGTTCCATGAGGACGATGACACGGCGGGCGCCGTGGACGAGGTCCATGGCGCCGCCCATGCCCTTGACCATCTTGCCGGGGATCATCCAGTTGGCCAGGTCACCGACGGCGGAGACCTGCATGGCGCCGAGTACGGCGGTGTCGATGTGGCCGCCGCGGATCATGCCGAAGGAGAGGGCGGAGTCGAAGAAGGAGGCGCCGGGCAGGACGGTGACGGTCTCCTTGCCGGCGTTGATCAGGTCGGGGTCGACCTCGTCCTCGGCGGGGTAGGGACCGGTGCCGAGGATGCCGTTCTCGGAGTGCAGGACGACGTGCACTCCGGCCGGGAGGTGGCCGGGTATGAGGGTGGGCAGGCCGATGCCGAGGTTGACGTAGGAACCGTCGGTGAGCTCGGCGGCGGCGCGGGCCGCCATCTGGTCCCGGGTCCAGCCCAACTGCGTACCGAGGGTCGTGCTCATGCGCGTACCGTCCTCTTCTCGATCTGCTTGTCGGCGGCCTGGTCCGGGCTCAGCCGCACCATCCGCTGTACGAAGATGCCGGGGACGTGGATCTCGTCGGCACGCAACTCGCCCGGTTCGAGGAGTTCCTCGACTTCGGCGATCGCGATGCGGCCGGCCATCGCCGCCAGGGGGTTGAAGTTGGCGGCGGCCCTGCGGAAGACGAGGTTGCCGTGGTGGTCGCCGCGCCAGGCCCGTACGAGGGCGTAGTCGGTGGTGATGCCGTGCTCCAGGACGTGCGGGCGCCCGTGGAAGTCGCGGGTCTCCTTGGGCGGGGAGGCGACGGCGACCGAGCCGTCGGGCGCGTAGCGCCAGGGCAGACCGCCCTTGGCCACCTGCGTGCCGACACCCGCCGGGGTGTAGAAGGCGGGGATGCCCGCGCCGCCCGCGCGCAGGCGTTCGGCGAGAGTGCCCTGCGGAACGAGTTCGACCTCCAGTTCGCCTGACAGGTACTGGCGGGCGAACTCCTTGTTCTCGCCGACGTAGGAGCCGGTCACGCGGGCGATACGGCCGGCGGCGAGCAGGACGCCCAAGCCGCGGCCGTCGACGCCGCAGTTGTTCGACACGACCTCCAGACCCGTGGCGCCCTGCTCGTACAGGGCCCGGATGAGGATCTCGGGTACGCCGCTGAGGCCGAAGCCGCCGACAGCCAGCGAGGCATCGTCGGGGATGTCGGCGACCGCCTCGACGGCGCTCGCGCTCACTTTGTTCACTTGCGGTGTCCTTTCAGTGCACGGCGCCAGGGAGCACCGTCGACCAGCCGCCGTCCACGACGAGGTTGGCTTTGGTGATGTACGAGGCCTCGTCGGAGGCGAGAAGGACGGCGGCGTCGACCACTTCGTCGGGGACGCGGACGCGGGGGATGGTGCGCATGGGGTGGTCGTCGGCGAGCAGGTCGCCGCGTGAGCCCTCGGTGTCGATCGTTCCGGGGCTGACGCAGTTGGCGCGGATGCCGTACCGGGCTCCCTCAGCGGCCAGTTGGCGGGTCAGGGCGATGACCGCGCCCTTGGACGCCGAGTGCGCGGTGCGCTGGTTGTTGAGGCCGGCCGTGGAGCCCGCCGTCAGGACGCAGCCGCGGCTGCGTCCGAGATGAGCCCAGACAACGTGCGCGGCAAGCCACACCGGGGCGAGTTCGGCGCGCATCGTGAACGTGAAGTCCTCGTAGGGCTGGGTGCCGAGGGTGCCGAAGCGGACGGCGTGGGCGTGGAGGATGTGGATGCCGCCGAAGGCCGCGACAGCCTCCTCCACCCACGCCCGGACAGAGCCCTTTTCGATGACATCCGGTGGGCCGGGAGTCAGAGCCGTGTCGCCCGCCTTCGCCATGAGCCGCTGGGACTCAAGGGCAGCTTCGTGCAGCAGGTCGCCGCCGACAACGGTCGCGCCCTCGGCCGCGAAGCGGAGGGCCGCCGCCCGGCCCTGTCCGCGGGCGGTTTCCGAGATCAGGGCCACCTTGCCGTCGAGTCGTTTCATGAGGCGCCCTCGCGCAGCGCGTCGGAGATGGATTTGACGCCGCCGTGCGCGGTGAGGCCGCCGTCGACCGGGATTTCGGCGCCGGTGATGAAGGACGACTCGTCGGACAGCAGGAAGACCACAACGGGTGAGACCTCGCCGACCGTGCCGGTACGGCCGAGCGGGGTCTCGCGGATGTTGGCCTCACGGAAGGCGGGCGCCGCTGAGGCGGTCATCTCGGTCTCGATGAACCCCGGGTGGATGGTGTTCACGCGGATGCCGCGCGCGCCGAGCTCCGTGGCAGCTGTCTTCGACAGCCCGCGCAGGGCCCATTTGCTGGCCGTGTACGCGACCGGGTAGTGGCCGGTGAGGGCGGCGGACGAGCCGACGTTGACGATGGAGGAGCCTGGCGGCATCAGCGGGGCCAGGTGCTGGATGCCCAGCAGCGGTCCGGTGACGTTGACCGCGTGGACACGGGCGAAGTCCTCGGGGTCCACGCCGCCGATGCGGGCCCTCCAGGTGATGCCGGCGTTGTTGACCAGGCCGTGGACCTGGCCGTACGACTCCCGCAGCTCGGCGGCGAGTTCGGCCCACTCCGCGTCGCACGTCACGTCGAGGCGGCGGCAGTCGCCCTCCGGCTTCACATCGGTGGCGATGACCCGGGCGCCCTCCCGGGTGAGCGCCTCGGCCTCGGCGGCACCCTGGCCTCGCGCGGCGCCGGTGACGACCACGACCTTGCCGACGAGCCGCTGGCGGTGCATGGCGTTCACGGCCGCTCCCGGGTGCGGCGGCGGGCGGTCGGCAGCGGCACCGAATCGGCGCCCGCGACCACGGTGTTGGAGACGGAGCCGATGCCCTCGACGGTGAGCGTGACGGTGTCGCCGGGCTTCAGCGGCGGCGGGGACTGCTCACCCCGGATACCCCACAGCTCCGCCAGACAGCCGCCGTTGCCGCAGGTGCCCGAGCCGAGCACGTCGCCGAGGCGCACGACGGTGCCACGCGAGGCGTAGGCGACCATCTCCTCGAAGGTCCAGCTCATATTGGACAGCAGGTCCCTGCCGACCACCTCTCCGTTGACCTCGGCGGTGAGCGCCAGGCGCAGGAAGCCGTCCGCGTCGCGGTACTTCTCCAGTTCGTCGGCGGTGACCAGGTACGGGCCCAGGGTGGCGGCCGTGTCCTTGCCCTTGCAGGGGCCGAGACGGACCTGCATCTCACGGGACTGGAGGTCGCGCGCGGACCAGTCGTTCAGGATCGTGTAGCCGATGATGTGGTCGCGGGCCTGCTCGGGGGTGAGGTCGCGGCCCTCTCGGCCGATGACGGCGGCGACTTCGAGTTCGAAGTCGAGGACCTTCGAGCCCGGGGGCACGGGCACGTCGTCGTACGGCCCGAGGACCGCGTAGGGGTTGGTGAAGTAGAAGGTCGGCGCGTCGTACCAGGCCTCCGGCACCCCGCCCACGCCGTCCACGGACCGCCGTACGCCCTCGACGTGCTCCTCGAAGGTGACGAAGTCCCGGATGGTCGGCGGCTCCAGCGGCGGCAGCAAGCGTACCCGCGACACGTGGAGCCTCGCCGGGGTGGCGAGGGCGGCGGCGCCCGCTTCGAGCAGCGCGGCGAGGCCGTCGCAGAAACGGATCAGCTCGTTGAGCGACCGTGCGCCGGGGACGGGGTGGAGGGTGCCGTCCTCCTCAACGACGGCCATGCCGCGCTGGTGCTGGTGTTCGTAGGCGACGAAACGCATGAGCGGCTCCAGGCTCCGGAGGTCTCCGGGAAAGAGGGGCCCGGGGGCGCGGCGCGGGGAGTCAGGGCAGTTGACAGGGCCACCGCGCCCCCGGAGCTGAAGGGGATCAGACGGGCGGGGCGACGAACACGCCGCGGTCGACGTCGTTGAACGACTCCTTGGCGACCAGTTCGTTCATGGGATTCGCGGTGCCCCACTGGTCGGCGACGTCGGGCTGGGAGAAGTCGTAGACGTGGGGGTGCCAGGTGTCCTCGTCGAGGACCTCCAGTTCCGTCGTGTACTCGACGGTGTTGCCGTGCGGGTCCAGGAAGTACGTGAACGTGTTGTCTCCCGCCATGTGCCGGCCCGGCCCCCAGACCTTCTTGAAGCCGGCCCGGATCACCCGGCCCGAGCCGCGCATGTACTCGTCGATGCCGCGCATCTCGAAGGAGATGTGGTGCAGGGCGGTGTGCGGGCCCTGGGCGATGGCCATGGAGTGGTGCTGGTTGCTGATCCGCATGAAGTGCATCGCCTCCCCCATCCTCGGGTGCATGAGAGTGTCGGAGAGGCGGAAGCCGAGGTGGCGCTCGTACCACTCCCGGGTGCGGTTCAGGTCCGGGGAGTTGAGGACGACGTGCGACAGCTTGACCGGGATCGACTCCTTCTCCTCGATCCTGCGGTGCTGCCGTACCTCGACGTCGGCGGAGACCTCGATGGTGCGGCCGTCGACGTCGAAGAAGCGGAAGCCGTAGCCGCCGCCGGGGGTGTCCACCTTGCTCGGCTGGGAGATCAACTGCACTCCGCCGGAGAGGAGTTGCTCGGCCAGCGTGTCGACGTCCTCGGTGCTCGCGGCGCCGTAGGAGACGAGGTCGAGGCGCTTCTCGTCGGCCTGGCGCAGCCGTACGACGTACTGCTCGGGCGAGCCCTCGGCGGCCAGGAAGGAGATGCCGGAGTCCTCGGCGACCTTGGTCAGGCCCCAGACGCCGGCGTAGAAGTCGAGCTGCTTGTCGTAGTCCGGTACGGCCAGGTCCACATGCCGCAGATGGGTGAGCAGACGTGCGCTCATGGTGGGAGTTCCTCCTCGTTCGAGGTTCAGGTGAGGCGCAGCAGCGCTGTCGCGTTGCCGCCGCGCACGGCACGGAAGTCGTGGTCGGGCAGCCGGGCTGCCCGCAGGGCGCCGACCGGGTCCTCGGCGCCCATGTCGAACGGGAAGTCGGAGCCGAGCAGGACCCGGTCCGCGCCCACCGCCCGCACCAGCTCCCGCAGCACGTGCGGGTCGTGGACCAGGGAGTCGAAGTGGAGGCGCTTGAGGTAGCTGCTGGGCAGGTGGGCGCAGCCCGCGCCCGCGTCGGAGCGGGCCGACCAGGCGTGGTCGGAGCGGCCGATGTGGGTGGGCAGGTAGCCGCCGCCGTGCGCCGCGATGATCTTCAGGTCCGGATGCCGGTCCAGGACGCCGGAGAAGATGAGATGCGAGAGCGCTACGGCGTTCTCGGTGGGCTGGCCGACGGTGTTGGACAGATACCAGCGGTCGAGCCGCTCGTCGAGGGTGCAGCCGAAGGGGTGCAGGAAGAGGATCGCGCCGGTCTGCTCCGCCCGTGCCCAGAAGGGTTCGTACGCGGGGTCCGACAGCTCCCGCCCCGGTGCGTGGCTGGAGATCTCGACACCCAACAGGCCCTGCTCCAAGGCGTGGTCGAGGGCGCGCACCGCCTGCGTCGGGTGCTGCAAGGGGACGAGTCCGAGCCCGTACAGCCGAGTGGGTTCCTGGGCGCAGTGGGCGGCCGTCGCCTCGTTGGCCAGCCGGTACACCTTCTCCGCCGTCTCCTCGTCCGCCCAGTAGTGGTAGTGCGAGGGGGAAGGGCTGACGAGCTGGACGTCCACGCCCTGCGCGTCCATCGCGGCCAGCCGTACGGCGACGTCGGTCAGCTTCGGGGTGCGCTCGCGCACCATGGGGCCGTTGACGGCCAGGGCGGCGGGGCCGTTGCGGCGGGCGTCCAGCGCCCTGGCCTCGGCCAGACCGGGCAGGTCCGCCACGAGGGCCTCGACCTCGGGTACCAGGATGTGCGCGTGCACGTCGACAACCGGGGAGGGGTGCGCGTCAGCGCTCGATGAGGGGTCGTTGCCGGGCGACGTGTGGGCGCTCACGGCAGCTCCTTGAGGACGGCCATGGTGCGACCGATCAGTCCGGGCACATCCGCGTCCAGCACCCCGTCCAGTTGCCACTGGCCGAGCTGCACCGACGCGTCGACGACGGTCCGCACCCGCGGGACGCGGCGCTCGTAGTAGGCCTTGAAGAGCTCTTCGTCCCATGGCCGGCCGCTGGTGAGCAGCTCGGCCAGGACGGACGCGTCCTCCAGGGACATGGCCGCGCCCTGGGCGAAGGTGGGCGGGCAGCAGTGGGCGGCGTCGCCGACGAGCACGACCCGGCCGCGGTGCCAGGAACCCTCGACCAGCAGTTGTCGGAACCAGGTGTAGTTGACCTTCTCGGGGTCGGTGATGGACTTGGAGATCTCGGGCCAGGCACCGCCGTACTGCTCGGTGAGCCGACGCATCTCGTCCGCGAAGGCGGACGAGTCGATGGAGCCCCGTTCGCGGCAGGCCTCGACGACGTAGGCGTAGATCGTGTTCTCGCCGGTGGGGGTGTAGCCCGCGATGTAGGCCGGGCCGCCGTAGGTGAGGTCCGTACGGGTGACGCTCTCGGGGCGCGGGGCCGGGGTGCGCCAGATGGCCATGCCGGTGGGCTCGGAAGTGTCGGGAATGCCGATCGCGACGCGGGTGGTGGAGTGGACGCCGTCGGCGGCGATCACCAGGTCGTAGCGTCCCTCGGTGCCGTCGCTGAACCAGACGGAGACACCGTTCGCGTCCTGCTCCAGGTTCTCGGCGGTGGTGCCCAGGCGCACGGTGGCGCCGGAGGCGCGGACCGCGTCGATGAGGATCTGCTGCAGCTGGGGGCGCTGCATACCGAGGGTGGCCGGCAGGTCCTCCCCGCCGGTTTTCATGTCCTCCTTGAGGAACAGGAGGGTGCCGTCGACGGCGGTCATTCCCAGCGAGGTGTAGGGGAATCCGCAAGCGCTCACCTTCTCCCAGACGCCCAGCTCGCGCAGTACGCGCAGGGCGTTGCCCTGGAGGGTGATGCCGGAGCCGGTGGTGGCGTTCCAGTCGGGCTTCGCCTCGATCAGGTCCACGGCCAGGCCGGCGCGGCGCAACAGGATGGTCATGGCGTTGCCGGAGGCGCCACCGCCGATGACGAGGACGGTGCGGGGATCGGTGTCGGTCATGGGGAACTCCCTTGTTCCTCTGCTGCGCAGAGTTGCTTGTTCCTCTGCTGTGCAGAGCTACTTGACGGCGACCGGGTTGACCGGGGAGCCGACGGCGCCGGTGATGGGCAGGGGCGCGGCGGTGAGCCAGAACTCGTACACGCCGTCCGCCGCACAGTCCGCGGCAAGCGCGTCCGGGTCCCACATCTCACCGATGAGCAGGCCGATGTGGGGGATAGCGACCTGGTGCAGCGGCTGGAAGGCGCGCTCGAACTCGTTCGGCCGCACCTCGAAGCCCCAGGTGTCGGTGGCGACCGCCGCGATCTCGCTGCGGTGCAGCCAGCCGGCCGTGGTGAACGACAACCCGGGCGAGTCGCCGCCCGCGTAGTCGCCCCAGCCCTCGCGACGTGCCCGGGACAGCCGCCCGGTGCGTACCACGACGATGTCACCTCGGCCGACCGTCACCCCGTGCGCGGCCGCGGTCTGCGTGAGGTGCTCCTCGGTGATGGCGAAGCCATCGGGCAACTCGCCCTGATCATCCAGCACACCGCCCACGTCGAGGAGTACGCCACGGCCGGCGACGTACGGCGCCATGTGCTCGATGCCGGTGACCAGGTCGCCGTCCGAGGTGACGACCTGCTCGGCCCGCCGGCCGTTCCAGGCGTTACCGTGGTCGAAGATGTGCCCGAGCCCGTCCCACTGGGTGGAGCACTGCAACGGCATGCTGATCACGTCGTCGGCGCCGCCGATGCCGTGCGGGAAGCCCTGGTTGCCCAGCGCCGCGTCCGTGCCGGTGTCCAGCATGGTGTGCACCGGGTTGGTGCGGCGCCGCCAGCCCTTCTGCGGGCCGTTCATGTCGAATCGCTGGGACAGGGAAAAACTGACGCCCCGCCGGACGAGCGCGGCACCCTCGCGCCGCTTGGCCTCGTCGAGGAAGTTGAGGGTGCCGAGCACGTCGTCCTCGCCCCAACGACCCCAGTTCGAGCAGGCTTTGGCAGCCTCGGCGATCGCGCCCTCGGGGTCGTGACGGTCCAAGCTCATGACGACTGCTCCGCCACACAGCGGGTGCGCTGGGCGCCGAGGCCGGTGATCGCCCCGTCCATCACGTCTCCGTCGCGCAGCAGCCGACCCCAGTGCATGCCGTTGCCGGCCGGAGACCCCGTCAACACCAGGTCTCCGGGCAGGAGTTGGGCGGTCTGCGAGGCGTACGACACGATCCGCGCGACGCCGAAGATCATGTCCTTGGTGGACTCGTCCTGCATCGTCTCGCCGTTCAGTTTCAGCGAGACCCGCAGGTCGCCCGGGTCGGCGATCGACTCCGCCGGCACGATCCACGGGCCGAGGGGGGTGAAGCCGGGCGCGTTCTTGCTGCGCAGCCAGTCGGTGCCGATGGCCTTCATGTCCCGGCGGAAGACGGTGGCACGGTCGGTGAGATCGTTGGCGATCGTGTATCCGGCGACGTACTCCAGAGCCTCCTCGACGGACACCTGATACGCCGGCCTGCCGATGACGGCGGCCAACTCCAGTTCCCAGTCCGGTTGTTCGGCCCACGCGGGCAGCACGACGTCGTCGTACGGACCCGTGACGGCGCTCGACAGCCCGATGAAGACGTACGGCAGGTCCTCCGCCGCCCGCCGGTCCATGACCGCGGCGATCTCCGCGCGAGCCTCCTCGACCGTGCGGGGGTCGTCCGGGGAGCGGTGGGCGACCTCGAGATCGATCACGTGTTGCCGGTAGTTGGCGCCGGACTGGAAGACCTGGCGCGGCTCGACCGGGGCGTGCACCCGCAGGCCCTGAAGCGGTTGCCAGTCGCTGGACACGTCCGCCGCCAGGGCCTGCAACCGGGGCCACGCCCCTGCCCAGTCCTCCAGGAGGCCCCGGACCGTCAGGGCGGGGGCATCAAGGGCTGTACGGAGGTCGAGCGCCCGGCCGTCCGATGTGACGAGGGCTGGGAAGGGAGCCCCGTCGTGGGCCGAGAGGGTGCCGAGCGCGAAGGGTCCGGCGAAGGGGGCGGACATGGTGGCGGGTTTCACGGACGTGTCCTCCTCGTTGCGATGGGACTAATCTGGCCCGGCATCCAGTAATTGGGAAATCGATTCGCTGGATCTGATCATCCATCCCGTCTATGCCGTCGCTCGGCCCCTTGGAGCGTGCCGTGAACCTGGCCAGCCTCGACCTCAACCTCGTCGTCGCCCTGCGCGCGCTGCTGGAGGAACGCAACGTCACCCGCGCGGGCAAACGGATCGGCCTCAGCCAGCCCGCGATGAGCGCCGCCCTGGCCCGGCTGCGCCGTCACTTCGAGGACGAGCTGCTCGCCCGCGTCGGCGGCCACTACGAGCTCACCGCTCTCGGCCAGGTCCTCCTGGACCGCACCTCAACCGCCTGCGACCTGCTGGAACGCCTTTTCACCAGCCAGGCCGACTTCGACCCCGCACGCGAGGAACACGAGTTCACCCTGGTGGCCTCCGACTACGCGGTCGCCGTCTTCGGGGCCGAACTCGCCCGCGCCGTTCACCACAGGGCTCCCGGCATCCGGCTGCGCTTCAGCCAGGTCCCGCCCGGCATCGTCGAACAGGCCGGCACGCTCCTGAGCACGACCGACGGCCTGCTCATGCCGCACGGCATCATCAGCGACTTCCCCGCCACCGAGCTCCACGAGGACCAGTGGGTCTTCCTCGTCGCCGACGACAACCACGAGGTCGGCGACCATCTCACCCGGAAGGATCTGGCCCGGCTGCCCTGGGTGACGTACCAGCGCACCTACGACGCCCCTGCCGTCCGCCAACTCGGCATGCTCGGCATCGAACCCCGGGTCGAGGTGTCCATCGACACCTTCCAGGCCCTGCCCTTCCTGGTCGCCGGCACGCGTCGCATCGCCCTCGTCCAGAGGCTCCTCGCGGAGCGCCTGCGTGGCGTCGCCCCGGTGCGGATCATGAAGCCGCCCTACGAGGCCGTCCCCCTCCGCCAAGCCCTTTGGTGGCACCCGGTCCACACCCGCGACGCCGCGCACATCTGGCTGCGCGAGACGGCCGCCCAGGTCGCGTCCTCGCTCCCCGCGCAGGCCGCGTGACCGTGGGACCATCCACAAGCTGGATGAACGCGATCCAGGAATTCGATCGCGCGGGGTCTAGGCGCCGGGAGGAGCCTGGCCCATAGTCGTGCCAGTTCGTGACGCCCGCTCTCCCGCCGGGCGCATTTCCCCTCGGGTGCACCGGCGCCCCGCGGCGTGGCACGGCCACGGCGGCGGCGCGGCTCCGCGCCCCCTGCCACCGCCCTCGTGGAGGCCTCGCATGCCCGGTTTCGCTTCCCCACCCCTGCCCGCTGACGGGATCGCCGCCCAGAGCACCGAGCCCGTCACCGAAGCCGGGGGCCGTCTGCGCATCGTGCTCCTGATGGCCGGCAGCTGTCTGCCGATCCTCGGCGCGGTGCTGCTCGCTCCGGTGCTGCCGAAGATGCAGGAACACTTCGCGACGGTGCCCGGCGCCAAGGCGCTGGTCCCGGTGGTCCTGACGATCCCCGCGCTCGCGCTCGCCTTGCTGGCCCCCTTCGCGGGTGTCATCGTCGACCGGCTGGGTCGCAAACGCCTGCTGATCGTCGCGGCCGTCCTGTACTCGCTGTTCGGCACCGCACCACTGTGGCTGGACTCGCTCCATGCCATCGTGGCGAGCCGCGCCCTCCTCGGCGTCACCGAAGCCGCCATCATGACCGTCTGCACCACACTGATCGGCGACTACTACACGGGCCGGGTACGCGACCGCTACCTGGCCATGCAGACCATCTGCGCCTCCGCCGGCGCCACCGCCTTCTTCGTGCTCGGCGGCGCGCTCGGCAGCTCGGGCTGGCGTACCCCGTTCTGGCTCTACGCCGCCGGACTGCTCCTCGCCCCCGCCATGGCCGCGTTCCTGCCCAAGCCCAAGCCCAAGCCGGGCACGGTCACGGAAACGGCTTCGGCCGCCGAGAAGCGGCCGTTCCCCGCGCGCCGACTGGCGGGCATCTGCGTGCTGTCAGTGTTCGGCGGCATGGTCTTCTACACTGTCCCGGCGAACACGGCCTTCCTGCTGGACGACCTGGGCGTGAAGTCCAGCGGCGTCATCGGCATGGCCACCGCGCTCGCTAGCGCCGCCACCGTCGCCGGATGCCTCACCTTCGCCAGGCTGACCGGTCGGCCGGAGCGCAGGCTGCCCGCGATCTTCGCCCTGTGCGGAGCCGGATTCTTGGTGATGGGCCTGGCCCCGAACACCGCGGTCCTGGTCGTCGGCGCGGTGCTCAACTGCGTCGGCACCGGCTTCCTGCTGCCCTCGCTGCTCACCTGGGCGATGTCCAAGCTGGAATACGCCGACCGCGGCCGTGGCACCGGTCTGTGGACGGCGGCGTTCTTCTTCGGACAGTTCATCTGCCCGCTCGTCCTGATCGCCGTCGCGTCCGTCACCGGCAGCCTCGCCACCGCCGTCGGCCTCCTCGGCATCGCCTCGGCCCTGGTGGCGGCCGGGCTGCTGCCCATGCTTCGCCGGACGACGGCCGCGCAGGAGATTCCACAGGCGTGAGCCGGCACCCCTGGTCTGCCGAGTCCGTCGGGCTCGGCAGACCAGGGCCGTTCCGCTCGCCGTCCCGGAGCACCCACCCGCACAGCCCCGTCCGCACGACCCCGTTCACAGAGGAGTCCAAACCCGCATGTCCACGCCACCCTCCCCCCTTTCCCTGCCGGACGGCGCTGCCGCGCCGGGGGTCCCCCAGCCACCGTCCGACCCAGCCGCGCAACTGCAGTGGCTGGTCGACCGGGCTCACATCAGCGACCTGCTCATCGAGTTCGCACGGGCACTCGACGAGCGGGATTGGGACGCGTATGTCGCTCTCTACGTGCCCGAAGGAGTCGTCTCCGCCGGCGAGACCATGCGGCTGGCAGGGCACGAGGAACTGCGTCGCGTGGGCACCCCACAGGCGCTGGGCCGCTACAGCGGTACCTGGCACCTCAGCTCGAACCACGCCATCCACATCGACGGCGACACCGCCGGCACGCGCTCCTACCTCCTGGGCGTGCACATGCTCGACGACAACACGTTCCGGCACGCCGACGGCGCGGGCTGGTACGACTGCACACTCCGGCGCACACCCGACGGGTGGAGGTTCGTGACGGTCCGCGTCCATGAGGTGTGGCACGCGGGAGAGCCACTGCCGCACGTGCCGCGGCACCCCGTGACTCCCCAGCAGCCCTGACGGCCGCAGGCCCATCTGCCAACAGGTCTCCGGCGACTGCCGAGACCGGTGCTCGCAACTCGCCTACCGCGTTCTCCCCGCCAGCGGGTAGTGGTGACGGCGGCCTCATCCTGCGGCCGAAGACTCCCGGCCGATCCGCGACGGTGAGGTGAGGGGGCGGACGCCTCGTCGGTGCGCCAGCGCTGGGACCTGCGGACCCTGTCCTGCGGGACGGGCTCCAGGAGGATGATCGACCCCTCGGCACGGCGAACGGGTGTCAAAGCCACTCCGGGCTCCGTGTCGAGGGTGAGAAGGCCGTCGGCCGCCAGGTCGTACCGTGTGTCGCCGGACGCCTCACCGTCCGGGCTCTCCGGAGCGGCACACGGCCGCAGGGCGACGGTGCCTTGTGGCTCGGCGTTCAGACACAGCCCAGGGGCCGCCTGGTTCCGCAGTCGTCCCCCGTCCTCCAACCACCACATCTGGGTCGCCGATCCCCCGCACTCCGCCGTCACCGCGGGCGCGCCCGCCACCTCCGCCGAAGCACGTAAGTCGAGGCACAGCCCGGTCCTCACGTTGCGCAGCCGCGTGACCAGGGTTTCACTCGCGCCTGGGGCCGTAGAGGCGCTGGACGACGGGGTCACGGTGGACAGTTCGGGGGCGGAGCCGGACGGGCTCCGGGTCGGCCCGGACACCGCAGCGCCCGCCGTCTCGCGGTCGTCCTCGGTTCCGCTGAGGGCCATGGGCGTCGCCGCGATCACCCCGCACAGAACCACACCCAAGGCGACCTTGAGCGGCCACTGGCGCCGCCGCGGTGCGGGGTGACCCGCGGCGGTCTGCCGGTCCTCGGCGCCCGCAGGCTGCCGGGCGGGCTCCGAACGCGCGTGAGCCGACGCGATCGTCCGGCGGGCGGCACGGGTCGCGAGGTAGTCCGCCGCGCGGAATCCCAGTACGGCCTCGGCGAGCAGGGCGGGGAGCCGGTCCGGGGACTGGTCCAGCTGGTCCACCGCCGCCCCGCAGTAGGCGCAGTCGTCGAGGTGTGCACGCACCTCCGCCACCGTCCCGCCGGACCTGCGGGCGTGGATGTCGATGAGCCGGTTGAGGCGACGGCAGCGCTCGTCGGGCGCGAGGTCTAGGTGGACCCGCACGCACTCGTCGCGCAGCAGCGTGCGGACGCGCTCGGAATTCAGCAGAGAAGGCTCAGCGCCGAGCCGGGACGCCACCGACTCGGTGTCCTCGGCTTCGACCACGGTGTGCCACAGCAGTACATGAGCGCGGTCCGGCAGGTTCCGTAAGGCGTGCAGGAGCAGGCTTCTGTCGCCGCTCTCGCGGTCCGTGCCGGACACCGCCCGGCGCGCGTCACTGATTCCGCCGTCCTGCAGGTCCGGGTGGAGGGACGAGCACCTGTCGTCCGCGCTCCACTCCCGGGCGGCCTCGAGGACCGCCGCGAGCAGCCGCGGCCGCCACGGGAAGTCGTCGCCGGCATGCGATGCCGCGTCGCCGTAGGTGTTCCGGAAGGCCTGCCCGGCGAGCCGCTCCGCGGCGCCCGGGCTCGGTCCGGTGCACAGCGCCGCGTAGTCCAGGACGGATTTGCCGTGCAGCGTCAGCAGCTCCTCGACCGAGAGCGCTGCGTCTCCTCGTTGCTCTTCCCTGGGCTCGGCCTGCTCGAAGACGTAATCGTCTCCGGGCGTCATGCGCTCTCCTCCGCAGAACGGAGCTTTCGCCGCGGAAACACCATCCATGAAACCGGTCGCCTCCCTGTTCCGCACCCTCGATACGGCCGACCACGGTTCCGCGCTCAAACACCCAAGCCGGATGGTCGCGATCACACCAGGATCGGTCAGGAGTACGTGCCGTACGGTTACACGGTTCACTGCGGGCGGTGCCATCGGAGGTCGGACTGCTCCGGACGACGACCACGCCGATACGGAGGTCACCCGGGGGTTGTGGGACGCAGATGTCCAGCTGGCGCGGCCGGCACCACACCGGAAGGAACATTTCCGCAGGTCAGATGGGTTCTGTCGCGCCGGTTCGACCGCCTCTCCCTCTGCCCCGCTCGCCCCCGACCTCGACGTCGGGGGTGCGAAGCTCCAGTAACCGACGCGACGCGGGGCGAAGCCCCGTCGATGCTGCTGTTCAGTTGGCCGTGCCGACCATGGCCGGAGCCGGCGCGTCGGTGGCGTCGAGGCTGCGCAGGATGTCCTCCAAGTGACCGGGCAGTCGGCCGGCGACCGGGTGGATGCCGAAGCGCACCTCGATGCCACGCTCGCGCAGCTTGCGCGCCAGCTCCGCGACCGGGTACTGGGCCTGGGCGACGGCCATGCCGTAGCCGGGCGTAATGATCACCGAGGAGGCGTCGCGCAGGAGTTCCGCGGTGTCCCCCGCGCTGATCTCCCGGTGCTCCCCGTGGTCGCTGTCGTCGCTCGTCACCGCCGGGCCCCGAATCCGCCCGCAATCACCGAGAGGAAGGAGCGGTTCATCGGTGCCCTGATCCTTCCCGTTCGACCCTGCGAGATGGTCGTGCCCAGTAAGTCGTCGGGAAAACGAGGTTGATTCCACCGTGCGACGGGGCCGGCCAGCACTGGGTGACGGCCTTGGTGTGGGTGAAGAACCACATCGGCACCATGACGGGGAAGTTGAACGGCGAGATGACCGCGACCGGGCCGAGCGGCTGTCGGACGGAGTGGACGTCGACACCGGTGGACGCCTGCTCGGTGAAGCCGCCCTTGAGCAACTGCGGGATGCCGCAGGCGTACTCGACGACCTCGACGCCGCGGGCCACCGCGGCGAGCGCGTCGGAATGCACCTTGCCGTGCTCGGCGACGATGATCGCGGCCACCTCCTCGCGACGTGCGTTGAGCAACTCGCGGAACGCGAACAGCACTTGTCCGCGCTTCGCCACGGATGTCCGACGCCAGTGCCTGAACGCGTCGGCAGCCGCGGCCACTGCCCGGTCGACCACGTCGGCCGAGGCGAAGTCCACCCGGCCGGTGATCCGGCCGGTCGCCGGGTCGTGGATGTCCCCGGCTCGTTCGGCGGCACCGCTCCACGGCTGTCCGCCGATCCAGTGCGTGAGGTGGGCGACCATGATGTGTTCCTTGTCAGTCGGGTGGGGGCGCCGGGCCCGCTCGGTGGGGCGGGCCCGGCGTCGGGGAGGGTGAGTGTGTCCCGCGACCTTGGCGGCCGACCGCGACGTACCCTGCCGTCAGGGGTTTTGTGGCAGGGGCGTCGACCGCGCGTGCCGGTCGGGGAGAGCGAGGCTCTGGATGCGTTCGCCTCGCTGAACGGAGTGCGGGGGACGAGCGGTTGACCGGTCGCACGAGCCCTGTCGGCGTCGCTACCTGGTGAACCGTTCGGTGAAGGCCTCGTGGCCTGGGAGAGGGGAGACTCGGCCGTCCTCAGACGGCGGAGAGGTTGCTGGGAGTCGCGGTCGCGGGCACCGCCCCGACACCCGGCTTGAGGTGCATGCCCTTCGTCTCGGGAAGCAGCAGGGTGATCACGATCGCGACGCTGTAACCGAGCAGTGCGATCAGCCCGATGGCCTCGGCCAAGGTGATCCACTGGGCGAGGATGCCGATGCAGGTGACCGCGAGGGCACCGGCCGCCTTGCCGAAGTTGTAGGCGAAGCTCTGCCCGCTGCCGCGGACGGCGGTGGGGAACAGTTCCGTGAAGAACGGGCCGAGCGTCGCATAGTTGCCGATCGTGAAGAAGCCGAACGGCACACCCATGAGGACCAGCCCCCACCCGGACAGCGGCAGGAACATGTATCCGATGGTCACCAGCCACGAGCAGGCCAGGAACAGCTGGAACGTCCGTCGCCGACCAAGGACGTCGGCCAGATAGGCGCTCGCCAGGAACCCGAAGAAGGAACCGCCGGTCACCAGGAACAGGTAGTACCCCGAGGCGCTGGGCGACAGTTCCCGGACCGTCTTCATGAACGTCGGCAGCCAGTTGACGATCGCCCCGCCGAC
Organism: Streptomyces sp. SP18BB07; assembly: GCF_036322545.1. Taxonomy (NCBI): domain Bacteria; kingdom Bacillati; phylum Actinomycetota; class Actinomycetes; order Kitasatosporales; family Streptomycetaceae; genus Streptomyces; species Streptomyces sp. SP18BB07. Next base: position 36,363 of record NZ_JAQYWT010000362.1, on the reverse strand, counting down.
ACCGACCACGCCGAACGCCAGCAGCGACGCCTTGACGGTGATCCCCCGCACGCCCGGCTCGAAGATCGCCCCAAGACCGGGGCCTCGGCCTTCGGCCGCTATGACGGCGCGTGTCTGCTTGTACAGTTCCGGCTCCTCGATGGTGCGTCGCAGCCACAGCACCAGCAGAGCGGGCAGCACCCCGATCATCAGCAGCACCCGCCAGTTGTACTCCGCCGGCACGTGGGCGAGAACCACACCGGCGATGATCGACGCCAGGCTCCAGCCGACGCCGAAGCCGCTCTGGACGGATCCCACCGCCTTGCCGCGATGGGCGGGCCGGATGATCTCACCCATCAACACCGCGCCGGCGGCCCACTCGCCGCCGAAACCGAGCCCCTGCAGCACGCGTACGACGATGAGCTGATCAAAGTTCTGCGCGAAGCCCGCGATGAACGTGAACACCGCGAACTACAGAATGGTGAACTGCATGACGCGGGCGCGGCCCCAGCGGTCCGCCAGAAAGCCGCACGCCCAGCCGCCGATGGCCGCCGACAGGAGCGTCGCCGTGGCCAGATAACCTGCCTGCGCCGTCGTCAGACCCCAGGCCGTGATGAGCACGGGGAGCACGAAGCTGAAGAGCTGCGCGTCCATCGCGTCGACGGCCCATCCGGCGAAACAGCCCCAGAACGTGTTGCGCTCCCGCTTGGAGAGCTCGCGATACCAGTGGAACACCGTTGTTCCTCCAAAGTTGGCTGTTGTATCTGGTTCAGCCGCTCACACGACGAGCGGTGTCAGCGCGCCGTCCATCGTCAGCGACGCGCCGGTCACGTAGGACGCCCGCGCACTGGCGAGGTACAGGGCCGCGTCGGCGACCTCCTCCGGAGCGGCGTACCGTCCGAGCGGGATGCGCTCCTGGTTCTGGCGCAGCAGTTCCCCGGGCTGGATCAGCTCCGCCCGGCTGGTGTTCACCAGCAGGGCCGTCGGCTTCATCAGGGCCAGGTCGTCGGATCCGATCACTCCGGTCGTCGCCTCGTTCAGGCGCAGGTGCACGCTGAGTACGTCCGACTCCTCGAACAGAGCCTGCCTGCTCTCGGCGACCCGGAAGCCCGCATCCCTCGCCCGCTCCAGGGAGCCCTCCCGGCCCCAGACCAGCAGCTCCATACCGAACGCCACACCAATCTGCGCCACCATCGAGCCGAGTCGGCCGAAGCCGTAGACTCCCAGCGTCCGGCCACGGAGTCCCAGCCCGACGGTGCTCTGCCAGCGGCCTTCGCGCAGCGCGGCGCTCTCGAACGGGATGTCGCGCATGGCGGAGAGGATCAGGCCCCAGGTGAGCTCCACGGTGGGGTAGGACGGGCGTGCGGTCAGGGCCGAGGAGGCGATGACGTCGTGCCGGGTGCACGCGTCGAGGTCGATGTGCGGGATGTGGCCGTTCTGGCTGATCAGCTTGAGCTTCGGCAGGCGGCCGAGCAGTGCTTCGTCGACCTTGGTGCGCTCGCGCAGCAGCACCAGCACGTCGGCGTCTGCCAGGCGCTCGGCGAGCACCTCCGCATCGGACATGGAGTCGTTCCAGATCGTGACGTCATGCCCCTGCAGCTTGCTGAAGCAGTCGAGCGTACGGACGACGTCCCGGTAGTCGTCGAGGATGGAGACGCGCAGTCTTCGCGGGGAATCGGTCATGGCCTCAGGCATTCGTAGGGAGATCGGCTACGGCCGTGCCGGCGTCGATCGCCGCGCACTTCTGCTCCTCGAAGGCGGCCTTCCTCAGTGCCCGTTCCAGCACCTCGGCCGCCCGGGCAAGAGGGATGAAGCACACGCCGGTTTCGTCGGCGACGATGATGTCGCCGGGCGAGACGCGGACACCGGAGATCTGGATGTCGCCGTTGATCTCGACCGTCTCGATGCGCCACTTTCCCGTCACCGGGGTGATTTCGGTGGCCCACACCGGATAACCCACCCGCCGGGAATGGCCGACATCGCGAATTCCACCGGAAATGACGGCGCCGGCCTCCCCCTGCCGCTTTCCCGTCTGCGCCGAGATTCCCCCCATGTTGGAGATGCCTGCGACACCGTCGATCACGATGACGTCGCCGGGCAGGGCCAGGTTGTGTGCCTCGAACTCGGCCATGCGATTGACGTGGTCCCGCGCCGTTTCATGAACCGGCTCACGCTGCACGATGTTGCGTACGGTGAGTGCCGGTCCGACGATGTTCGCGGAGGGCAGGGTCGGCTTGAGGACCGAGGCGCCGATGCCCCCCTCATTCCCAGCTCATCCATGATGTCGGAGACGACGCTGGTCGCGTCGGTGATGCGCTTGAACCCCTCGATCAGGTCCTGCGGGGGCCGTGGGGCGCGCATCAGACGAATCCGTTCCGGGCTTATCTTTCCGGTCAGCTTCGGTAGCACATCCCCGACAGGAGCGTCTATCATCGCGGCGAATATCCTTTCGGCGTCTTGCACTCCGGACGTCGGTCACCGACTGTGATCCGGCCGGTCAGATCCCGGCACGTCCGGTGCGTTCGTGCTGATAGCGTTGCCCAAAGCACCGAATGGGTCCAATTCACAGTCTGGGGGTATCGCCATAACCCAGGTGAATAACGTGCGGCTCGACCTCAACCTGCTCCTGGTCATCGAAGCCGTCATGCTCGAACGGAACGTGACACGCGCCGCGACCAGCCTGTCGATGAGCCAGCCCGCCGTCAGCAACGCGCTGCGGCGTGCTCGAAAACTGATGCGGGACCAGTTGTTCCTCAGGGTCGCCGACGGCGTTCAACCGACGGCACGGATGCTGGCCATCTGGCCCGAGCTCCATCGCTCACTGGCGACGCTCCGGTCCTCGATCACACCCCAGCACTTCGATCCCCGTACGGATCCGACCGGTTTCCGTCTCTCGGTGACGGACAGCCTCGCGACGGAAGCGGTGTGCGGCATCACGCTGAAGCTGAGGGAGACGTCTCCCTATGCCCGCGTCGCATTCTCGTTCCACACCAATGCCGGCTCTCTTGACGGAATCGAGCGCGGCACGATGGACTGCGCCGTCGGCATGTTTCCCGCGCTTCCTCGCGACATCCACGTCCGAGTTCTTCGCACAGAGCACTACGTGTGCGTGATGCGCCGCGAACACCCGTTGACGCAAGAGTTGACTTTCGATCAGTTCGCGGCGGGCGGCCATGTCTTGGTGACGCCCTCAGGTATGGATCTGGGTGTGATCGACGGCTGGCTCGGCCTGCAGGGGCGCACACGGACGATCGTGGCCGTCGTCAATCACTTCGCCGACGCGTTGCGGATCGTCGCGGAAAGCGACCTGCTGACGTGTGTGCCGAGCGGTTTCATCGATGGACACGGCCAACCACTCATCAAACAGCACGACTTGGCGGTCCGCCCATTGCCCTTCGAAACCGAGAAGCTGACCTACAAACTCATTTGGCACGAACGGCTGCACCACCACCCCGCTCATCAATGGTTCCGCTCGCTCGTCGCTGATGTGTGCGGACCGCCGACCGACGTGACGGAACCACCGTAGTTCAGCCTTCGGAGGCATGGAGTCGATCAACGTCCCCTGTCGCGCTCTGTTCTCACCGGTTCCCACCAGATCGATGCGTCCGGTGCGGGTCCGCCCGGGCGGACCGACTCCGCCTGTGGCCGCAAGCTGGATGCCCCGGCACTGATCACTCGCCTGTGCGCTCCCGCCCGCAGCGCCCGGGAGCGCGGGGCCTTGAGCCCAACGAGGCAGCTCCGTCACGCCGCCTCAGCAGGCAGGGCGCACGGTCGGCGCCACCCGCGCGTCGCCGGCCGGCACGTCCAGGGTCTGTACGACGCAGGTAGGTGCCCTGGTTCGGGGCTGTCCCTCGATCCCATCCGCGTCCAGCATCTCAACCTCCAGACCGCCCCCCTCGGCCACGTCGTCCGAGCCACCAGCGGGTGCACGAAGTCGGCTTCGACATGGCCCTGCCCGTCGGCCGGCACACCACCCACGAGGACTGTCCTACGACGCCCATACCCGGTCGGACTTCGAGCAAGAGGACGGCCGGAACTCCGTCGTCACCGACGAGTCAACCTGGGAGCCCGGCACCCACCAGGGCATCAGCGCCATGTCGGTCCCTCCTTGGGCATGCCCGGTGGTCGACGTGCGGGACTGTGGTGGCCTGTCGGTCCGCTCGGCTGGCTTCGCGACCGGCGGTTCAGCCGGTGAGGCCGGTTATGCCGTTCACGGTCATGGTCAGGGCGAGGACGGTGACGACAGCGGCGGAGACGAGGGGCAGCCGGGCGACGAGTGCGCTGTTGCCCGGGCGCCTGAATCTGTCGAGTGTCGAGCGGGTGCTGACCAGGACGAGTCCGAGACCGACGAGGACGGCCGCCAGACCGATACTGAAAGCGACGACCATGGCCAGGCCAAGGGCGGTGCGGTGGAGGGCGATGGCGAGCAGGAGGACGCTCAGCGCTTCGGGGCAGGGGATGATGCCGCCGGAGACACCCATGGTGGCGATGGACCGGAAGCCTGAGGGCATGGCCGGGGACGCATGCCGGTGCTCGCTCGCCAGGACGGCCGGAGCGTTGCCGGAGGCACTGCTGCCGTGGTCTCCATGATCGGCGTCCGAGTGGTGGTCGTGGGCGTGATGGGCATGTCCGTGATGGTGGTGGTGCTCGTGGTGGGGGTCGTGGCGCTGGCGCCAACGGCGGGCCAGGAGCCGGACTCCGACGATGAGCACGGCGATGCCGGCGAGGATCTCCAGAACGGGGACGAGGACGCCCGGGACGACGTAGTTGCCCGCGACCAAGGCCACGACGCCGATCGCCACGACGGCGGCTGTGTGCGTGACGGTGATGACGGCCCCGAGGGCGACGGCCTGTCGGGGGGTACTGCGGGCGCCGACCAGATAGGAGGCGAGAAGCGCTTTGCCGTGGCCGGGGGTGAGGGCGTGGAACGCGCCGAGCAGGGCGCAGGTGCCGACCAGGGCCAGGAGGGCCCAAGGGGATGCCAACGGCGTACTCAGCGCGCTGAGCATGGTCGTGTCGTTGGACTGCTCCGTAGCGGCGGGGGCGGAGCCGGCAGGTGTCGGTCGGCCGGTTGGCGTACCTGCCCGTGCGAGGGTGACGGTGATCTCACGTCCCTCGTCCGCGTGCGTGATGCCGTCCAGGTTCGCGGGATCCACCTCGGCAACCAGGACATCCATCTGGACGGTGGTACGTCCCGGAGGGGCGTAGCCATCAGTGAAGGCGATGTCGTGGCTGCCCGTCGGCAGGACGGCTGCGAGCTCGACGGTGACGGTGCCGCCGGCGGCGGCGAGCAGGTGGTAGGAGGGATAGGCGCTCCTGGTCACGGTGAGGGGAACCGTTCTGCCGTTCACGCGCAGCTGGAGAGCCGACGTCACCAGTTCGACGTGCGCGGCCTCCTCGTCGGCGCCGAACCGGTGGTCGCCGTTCGTGTCCACGGCCCGGGCGAAGGCCGGCGCCACCAGCACCCCCGGAGTGAGGTCGAGCTGCACCGAGAGAGCGGAGGCGGTGGGCGTCAGATACACCTGCTGAACGGTCTCGTCGTTGGGGTGCGCATGCGCGGGCGCCGCCAGCAGGACCAGCCCGGTGGCCGCCGGCACGAGTGCTGCCGTCCACCGGGCCAGGTGTCGTGCGAAAGTCACGAAGTCAGCCCTGCGCCGTAGTCGTTACCGGGTTCGCGGTAGATGGAGTGGATGTGGGTGATGCCGCCCGCGTTGGCGCCCTGTCCCTGCTGATGGGCGAACTCGATGGTGAAGGTCGGGCCCTGCACCCGGTAGTAGACCGGGTTTCCGACCTCAGTCGATCCGTACCAGGCGAAAGTGGTGTCGGCCAGGTTCTCCTTCACCGCTGCCAGCTTCGCGGCCGCTTGCTCCTCGTTCAGCGGGGAGATCCATTCGCCGACCAGGCCGAGCAGCAGGCTCTTCTGCTCGGCCGTGAAGGTGGACGCCTTGACGCCTTCGGCCGCCAGGGTCTTTCCGTCCTGTCCCGCGCCCAGCACGATCTCGTTGACGGCCGTGGGCAGAACGGCCTCCTTGAGCTGCGTCGCGTCCAGTGCGTCGACCAGGGCGAAAGCCTTCTTGGTCTCCCCGCTCAGGGGCTCGGTCTCGCTGGTGCCCTTGGTGTAGGACGCGGGCTGCGCGCCCCAGAAGGTGGGTGCCAGCGTCATCTGCTTCCCGGCCATGGTGACGTTGACGGCAAGGTGATGACCGCCGTACTGGATCGTCCACTTGCCGGTCGCGGACGGTGTCCCCAGGATTCGGACGTGGTAATGGTCGGCTCCGAAGTCCAGGTCGATGCCGCCCTGGTCCTTCAGCACGCCGTCGCCGTACGTGATCTGGGTGACCTGCTTGTACCCCTCGTCACTGAGCGCTGCCTTGAGGATCTTCAGCACCGCCGCCTGCTGGGCCGAGCTGAGGGCATCCATCCGTAGCCCCGCGCGCTGGAACAGCTGGTCGGGCAGGTTCGACCACTGCGACAGATTGCTCTGCGTCAGCTCACCGGCGACCGACGTCTTCTGCGCCGAACTCAGCGTGGCCAGGAACTCCTTGGTCGCCGACAGGACCGCCGCCGACGCCTTGCCGCTCGTCGTCGCGTCGTAGTTCGCGCCCCCGGCCGAGGCGGACGTCGAGGGGCTGGTAGTGGCCGCGCTCGACGCACTGGAGCTGTCCGACCCCGTTGAGTTCTGGGACTCGGTGCCGGAGGACGAACAGGCGGTTCCGAACACGAGCACGGCTGCGACGCTCACGGCAAGGCGAGTGCCGCGCCCGGCGGGGCGCAACCGGGCAGAAGGAAGGTGATGCGAGGACAAAGTGGGTCTCCCAAGGATCACGACATGCCGCGCACAGCAGCGCTGGGACGGAATGGACGTCACGTCGGTGCGCGCGTGCGGCCAGGCCTTTTCCGGTCGCTCCCGGGTCTCCGGGGCGCCGGTCGAGGTCACGTGCCGGTGACGCTAGCCGGTTTGATTTTTTCGTGGGCAATATTGAAATCAAAAGTGTCAACAATCACGTCGCGTGCAGGTGCGCGCGGCGAGACGGGGGGTGAGGCTGATCGGCTGGTCTGAACTTGACGACCGGGGGTCCGCGGAAGGGGCCAGCCGCGCAGTGCGTGGACGACGGAGCGCAGGCCACTGAGTGCGGTGCTGTAGCCGGGGGTGATCTTGTCCGCTTGCCGCACCGCACGCTTGTCTGCAGCGCGTACGTCTCAAGGATGTGTGGCGAAGTACCGGGCAATGCCGGCGATTCCGCCACTGACGGCCCGCTCGACGAGGGGCGCCAGGCCCTCCGGAAGGATCTCCTGGCTGTACACCACGCGTGAACCGTCCCCGTCCGGAAGCACGTCGATGGTGCCGAGATGAAAGTCGATCGGCAGGGGCATGCCTTCGACGAACTGGTACTGGAAACGCCGCAGTTCGTCGTTCTTGGTGACGACCAGAGCCTTCAGTGTGCCCTCAGGCGTATGCAGATGGCGGTGCACGCCATCGAAGTGCGCCTCCTGCACGGCAGGGAACCACTGCGGAATCGTGCTCACGTCAGTGAGCACGGCCCAGACACGGTCGGGGTCCTGCACGAGCAGGGTGTCGAAACGAAGACTTGTCACGCGATCTCCCTGGGGCCGCCACGGGGGCGGGTGAACGAGCCCGAGGCAGCGGCGTCAGGCATCTGGCACGACTATGGACCAGGGCTTTTCCGCTGCCCACCCCCCTCGCGTACGAAGTCTCCGATCATGTTCATCCGCCTTTTGGATCGTTCTTCTTCCGGGCCCTCATCGCCGCTGCTGGGACAGGCGGACGGAAGCGTTGGCGGTGCCGCGGTGGCCAGGACCGCGTACACGGTGAGTACTGCGGATCCGGCGAAGCGATCAGAAGGGGTAGTGCGCCCGCTCGGTGGAGAGGGTGACCCAGCGGGTGTTGGAGAAGGACTCCATGCCCCAGCGTCCGCCGAAGCGGCCGTAGCCGGAGGCCGCGAACCCGCCGAAGGGGGCCTGAGGTTCGTCCGCCACCGACTGGTCGTTCACATGCACGATGCCAGTACGGATGCGGCGGGCCACCTTCAGGCCGTGGGTGCCGTTCTCGGTGAGAATGCCGCAACTGAGGCCGTGCTCGGTGTCGTTGGCCAGCGCCACGGCCTCGTCGTCGTCGGAGAAGGCCCTGACGGCGACGACGGGGCCGAAGGCTTCGGTGTGGTGCAGTGTCGCGTCCTCGGGCAGGTCGGTCAGCACGGTCGCCTCGTGCAGGGCGCCCTGCGGTGTGCCGCCCCCGGTGAGGACGCGTGCGCCCTTGCGTACCGCGTCCAGAACCAGGGCGGCGACCCGCTGGGCGGCGGCCTCGTTGACGAGCGGACCGATGACGGTGGTTGGCAGGTTCGGATCACCGCTCGGCAGGTCGGCGATCTTCGCGGTGAAGCGCCGGGTGAACTCGTCGGCCAGGGACGTGTGCACCAGGATGCGGTCGGCGCACATGCAGATCTGGCCGGCGTTCATGAAGGAGGCGAACGCGGCGGCGTTCACGGCGTGGTCGAGGTCGGCGTCCTCCAGCACGAGCACCGAGTTCTTGCCGCCGAGTTCGAGCACGGCCGGCTTGAGGTGCTGGGCGGCGAGGGTGCCGATGATCTGCCCGACGCCGGTCGAGCCGGTGAAGTTGACGGCACGTACGCGCGGGTCCGCCACCAGTGTCTGTGCGATCGCGGCGGCGTCTGCCCTGTCGTTGGTGATGACGTTGAGGACCCCGTCGGGCAGGCCTGCGTCGCGCAGTACGTCGGCGACGAACAGGCCGCACGCGAGGGGGGCGTCCTCGCTCGCCTTGACCACGACGGTGTTGCCCGCCGCGAGCGCGGCGGCGACGGCCCGGGTGCCGAGAATGACCGGCGCGTTCCACGGCGCGAACGCCGCGACGACGCCGAGGGGTTCGCGGACGGCCAGGCTGACACCGCCCGGTTCCTGGGTGGCCAGCACGTCCCCGCGCGGGGCGGTGATCGCGGCGGCTGCCTCACGCAGCATGTTCGCGGCCAGAGCGACGTTGAACAGCGCCCATCCCCGGGTCCCGCCGACTTCCGCGGCCATCAGCTGCACGGCCTGCTCGCCGCGCTGCTCCATGAGGTCCGCCGCGTCCAGGAAGATCCTCCGTCGGGCGAAGGGCGCGAGGGCGGCCCACTCGGCGAAGGCGGCGTCCGCCGCGTCCACCGCGGCCCGCACGTCCTCCGGTCCGGCTGCCGCGACCGTGGCGTACGGCTCGCCGGTCCACGGGTTGATGTCGGCCGTGGTCCGGCCCGAGACGGCGGGAGTTTCCTTGCCGCCGATCAGGAGGTTGCGGTGAAGTGACATGGGGTCCATCAGGTCATCTGCCTTTGGGGTCGGTCCGGTTGGCTGCGGGTCAGGCGCCGATCATGTTGAAGCCGCCGTCCGCGTTCAGGTACGCGCCGGTCATGTGGGCGGCGTCGTCGGTGGCGAGGAAGAGGGCCGTACCGGCGAGTTCCGCGGGGCCGGGGATACGGCCGAGCGGGGTCTTGGAGATCAACTCCTCGCGGCGGCCGGACTTCCAGTCCTCACGGGTGAGGAGCCGTTCGGTCTCGATGAAACCGGGCGCGAAGGTGTTGACCCGCACGGTGGGCGCGAAGGCCTGCGCGTAGGACTTGGTGATGCCGAGAATGCCGTACTTGGCGGCGGCGTACTGCGGGGCCCGCGCGCTGCCGCGCACGATCACGGTGGAGCCGATGTTGACGATCGCGCCATGCCCCTGCACCAGCATGCGGGAACCGAATTCGTGCACGCAGAGCATCGTTCCCTTGATGTCCACGGCGAGCACGTGGTCGATGGACTCCTCGGTGACGTCCCGCCAGGACATCTGGTCGGCCGCCACGTCTCCGACGTTGTTGATCAGCACGTCCAGGCTTCCGAAGCGGCTGAAGACCTCCTCAGCCATGCGGATGACGTCCTGGTGGACGGCGATGTCGGCCTGGACGGTGAACGCCTCGCCGCCGACGTCCTTGATGCGGGCGACGGTCTTGTCGGCTCCGGCGGCGGAGCTGCGGTAGTGGACGGCGACCCGGGCACCCTCGTGGGCGGCGCGGACGGCGATCTCGGCTCCGTAGCCGGTGCCGGCGCCAGTGACCAGGACGGTCCGGCCTTCGAAGCGGCGGGGCAGCGGAGATACGGGCGTGGTGTGCTCGGACATGGGAAAAGTCCTGTTCTGCGAGGGTGATCAGGTAGCGGGTCCGGTGAAGTGCTGGCGGATCTCGCCGATTCCCTGGATCCGGCTGACGAGTTCGTCGCCCTCGGTGAGGTACCGGGGAGGGGTGCGACGGTTGCCGACTCCGGCCGGAGTGCCCGTGAAGATCACGTCTCCGGGGAGGAGGGGCACGACAGCGGAGAGCCGGGCGATGAGCTCGGGGACCGGGAAGATCATGGACTTGGTGCGGTCGTGCTGGACGACCTCACCGTTGAGCAGTCCGGTGATCTCCAGGTCGTCGGGGTCGTCGAACTCGTCCGGTGTGACGAGGACCGGTCCGGTCGGCCCGAAGCCGGGAAAGGATTTTCCGAGGCTGAACTGCGCGGGCTTTCCCTGGAGTTGGGAGACCCGCTCCGACAGGTCCTGTCCGACGGTGAGCCCGGCGACCGTCTCCCAGGCACGGTCCTCGGACACACGGTGGGCGGGCCGGCCGATCACCGCGACCAACTCGACCTCCCAGTCGACCTTGCCCGCGGGGAGCTCGACCGTGGTGCGGGGACCCGTGACGCAGGTCGGGAACTTGGTGAACACCAACGGCTCGTCCGGCGCGGTGAATCCGGCTTCGGCGGCGTGCGGGGGGTAGTTGAGGGCGACGGCGAAGACCTGCCGGGGCCGGGGAACCGGGGCCTGGAGGAGGTCCGGGTCCACGGGGATGTCGTACGCCTCGTCGGGCAGGTCGGCGGCCCAGTCACGGACCGCCTGCCACTGCTCCAGCAGGGCCATCGGATCGGCGGGCATTCGGCCCTGTGAGGCCCAGCGGACGTCCGCGGCCCGATCGCCGCGGACCAGAACCGCGCGGCCGTCGATGACCGCGAGCCTCACCAGTCCACCTTCTGCGGTACCGGGGTGCCGTGGCCCTGCTCCCAGCTGACGATGGGCGTGCGCAGGACACCGAGGCGCTCCACCTCGGCCTCGATGACGTCACCGGGCTTGAGGTACATGTCGGGGTCACCGCTGAAGCCCGCGACGCCCTGGACGGTGCCGGTGGTGATCAGGTCGCCGGCGCTGTAGCCCTGCGGGGAGTGGTAGGCGACCAGGTGCGGGATGGAGACCGACATGCGGCTGGTGTTCGACTTCTGCCGGACCACGCCGTTGACCCGCAGTTCCATGTCGAGGTTCTGGGGGTCGGGGATCTCGTCGGCGGTGACGATGTAGGGCCCGACGGGGCAGAAGGTGTCGATGGCCTTGCAGAAGGAGAAGACGCCGGACTCCATCTCGCGGCGCTGGATGTCGCGCGCGGTGATGTCGTTGAAGACGACGTATCCGGCGATGTGATCGGGTGCGTCGTCCACGCCGAAGAACTTGCCGGGCTTGCCGATGACGACGGCGATCTCCAACTCGTAGTCCAGCTCGCTGGTGAGGTGTTCCGGGTGGATGACGGGCTCGTCCGGGCCGACGATCGCGTCGACGTTCTGGAAGAACACGATGCCCTTGTGCATGGGGTGCGACCAGTCGACGTTCTTCGACTCGTCCTCGTGCTCGCGGAAGTTGCCGGAGGTGTGGAAGAACTTCTTCGGCACGATCGGGGCGCGCAGCCGTACGTCGTCCAAGGAGAGGCGCTCCCCGGTCTCCGTGACCCGGCCGTCGCGCTCGAAGTACTCGCGCGTCGAGCGGACCTCCAGGGGGAGGACGAGCCGTTCTTCCAGCTCCAGTCTGCCTACGCGGCCGTCGTCGAAGGTGATCAGTTTCATGATGTTCCGCTTTCGGTTCGTGATGTGTCGTAGTGATCCGCTGGGCCTTCTCCCGCGAAGACCCGCAACTGAAGGGCAAGCAGGGCGTAGTAGCCGACCAGAGTGGTGAGTTCGAACAGTCCTCGCTCTCCCCACGCGGCCACCGTGTCGTAGTACTCCTGGTCGCTCAGCGCACCGGCGCAGGTCAGCGCCACGACCGCGTTCAGGGCGGCTCGCTCGGCCGGGTCCGCGAGATCGGGCAGTCCGTCGGCGCGCAGTGCGCGCAGCTCGGATTCGGTGAGGCCGCACCGCCGGCCCACCTCCTCGTGGGCCTCCCTCTCGAAGCCACTCCCCCACTCGGCGGCGACGACCAGGATGGCCATCTCTCGCACACGGTCCGTCAGGACCGACTCGTAGCGCACCGCCGTTCCCACCGCCTGGACGGCCAGCCCGACGGGCGGGCTGAGCAACATGGCGTTGAACGGGCCGCGCATCCGGCCCTCCTCGTCGACGAGGGCGAAGGCCTGTGGTCCGGCGGCCCGGGGGCCGGCCGTGATGGCGTGGTAGACCTCGGTCTGCTGCTCGTCCAGCGCGCCGGGCAGCAGTCCGGCAAGGCGTGCGGTCATCCGCGCTCCTTTCAGAGGGGCGAGAGGGCTTCAGACGAGCGTGCGGCCGCCGTCCACGTAGAGCACTTGGCCGGTGACGAAGGATGCGCGGGCCGAGGCGAGGAACAGCACGGCGCCGACCACGTCCTCCGGTGTGCCCAGGCGTCCGGCGGGGACCAGGCTGGTCATCTCCTCGCGCATCCCCGGCTTGTCCAGGTACGCGCGGGTCAGCTCGGTCTCGGTATAGCCCGGGGCCACGGCGTTGACGGTGACGCCGTCGGCGGCCCATTCGCGGGCCATCACCTTGATCAGCTGGTCCAGGCCGCCCTTCGACGCCGCGTACGGGGCGTGGTGGCGGTGGGCGAGCCGGGAGGAGACGGAGGAGAAGAACACCATGCGTCCGTGGCCGAACTCGCGCATCAGCCGACCGGCGGCGCGCCCGGTCCAGAAGGCGCTGGACAGGTTGAGGGTCATGATGCGGTCCCATACCTCGTCCGGTGTGTCCACCACGGGGCGGCGGTCGTTCGTTCCCACGGCGTGCACCAGCACGTCCAGGCCGCCCAGTTCGCGGGCCGACGCCGTGACGGCCCACTCGCACGCGCCGGACGACGTCAGGTCCACGGTGAGGGTCCGCACGTCGGCGGCCGCGAGGACCGGATCGTCACTCAGCTCCTTGAGCCGGGCCGAGTCCGCGTCGACGATCATCAGCTTGGCACCGGCCTCGGCCAAGGCACGGGCGCACGCGGTGCCCAGGCCTCCGGCCCCGATGACGAGCGCGCGGCTCTCCTCGAAACCCAGCCATCTCATCGCGGGTCTGCCTTCCTTGATCATCGGGTGAGCTCGATCTCCGCGTCGGATGCCACCCGCGCGTAGGCGGTGGCGGAGTCCCGTACGCCCGCCATGATCAGGCCGTCCACCAGGCCGTTTCCGCCCTCGCTGAGGCCGCTGTCATGGATCGACAGAGCACGCCGCGGCTTGATCTCACGGACGTAGTCGATGACTTCGCCGGTCTTGGACCACGGTCCGTGTACCGGCACGAGAAGCGTGTCCACCGCGCGGGTGGGCACGGTGAACGCGTCGCCCGGGTGGAAGACGGCGCCATCCGTGTTGCCCACCAGGAAGCCGACGTTGGTGACCCGCGGGAGGTCCGGATGGGTTGGGGCGTGCAGTTCCCCGTGCACCTCGACACCGATGCCCTCGATGTCGAAAGCGTCCCCGTGACCGACCACGGTGACCCGGCCGCCGAGAGCTCCGAGCCGGTCCACCACCGAACGGTCGGCCCAGATCCGCAAAGAGGGGTCGGCCTCGGCCGCCGTGCGGAGCACGGGCTCGGCGAAGTGGTCCACGTGCTCATGGGTCACGAGCACCGCGTCGGCGCCGTCGAGAGCGTGCGGGTCGGAGAAGACACCGGGGTCGATGACGACGACGATGCCGTCCCGCTCCAGCCGGACGCAGGCGTGGCCGCACCTGGTGAGTCGCATCGGGCCGGTCACTTCCGCAGCTCGCTGTCGGGCACCCAGGTGCCGTGGAAGCCGTACCGGAGCCGGAACGGGATCTTCACGGTGGCGATGGGGCCAGCAGCGATGTCGAGTGCGTCGAGGATGACCAGGTCGTGGCGATTCTGGTCGCGTCGGCCGATCAGTGCGAGCAGGTAGCCCTCGCCCTCGGCGGCGTCCGCCGACTTCGGGACGAACACCGGTTCCTCGGGGGCGGCGTGTTCGCCGGGGGCCCAGAAGGTCGTCTCGCCGGTGTGGTCGTCGCGGTGGATGAGGGAGTTGAAGGGCGGGCCCATCGGGCCGACCTCGCACTTCGGTACGTCGGGGTGCATGCCCCCGATCCATGCGTGCCTGTTCTTCTCCATCAGGATCCGGGGGTCGACCCGGGGCATGTCGCCGGGTGAGGCGATGAGCTGTTCGCTGCGGTAGGTGTCGGCGGCGTCGTCCCAGTGGGCGGCGCCCTGGGTGAGGTCGAACGTCCACCGGTGCAGGAACGGGGGCTTCTCGGGCAGCGGGCCGACGGTCGTGATCGGAAACTGTGAGAACCAGCCGGACTTGGTGGTGAAGTGGTCGGCGACCAGCGTGTCGCCGTCCGTCCAGGCGTTGAGGGAGTGCGTCTCCATGAGCTGTTCGCTGCGGTACCAGCGGATGCCGCTCACGCCCTGATCGCGGGGGATGATCGCGACGTAGGTCTCCTGGTTCGGGTCCCAGACGAAGTACTGGGCCTCCCGCTTCAGCTGCTCCGGGTCGGCGACCATGGGTGAGATGGTGAAGACGAAGTGGTCCCGGGTGACCAGCCAGTCGTGCACCATCGACGAGTACGGCACCTCGAAGGTCTGGGAGCGGGTGACCTTGCCGGAGGCGGAGATCTCGTAGATGTGGATCTGCTTGTCCGGCAGACCGCTGGCGTTGTAGGCGAAAGCGATCAGTTCGCCGGTGCGCGGGTCGTGCTTGGGGTGCGCGGTGAAGGTACGTCCGGGGATCTGCCCGGAGAAGTCGTAGATCCCCTTGGTCTCCAGGGTCAGCGGGTCCAGCTCGTACGGGAGGGCCGCTTCCTTGAGCGCGAGCAGCTTGCCGCCATGCCAGATGATCGACGTGTTGGCGTTGCCGTCGTCGATGCCGAGGACCGAAGGGTCGTCGGTGTACGGGTTGCGATAGGCGCCGAAGAGGGCCTGGCGGGCCTGGCGTTCGAGCTCGAAGCGCTGGGTGCGGACGAACTTGGTCTTCAGATCCGCGTGCCCGTTCTCGAACCGCACCATGTGGATCATGCCGTCGCCGTTGATGTAGACATCGTTCGCGAACCGCGGGGGGTACTGGGTGTCCGCGGCGGCGCGGTAGAAGGCGCCGGAGAGCTCGGGGGGTATGCGGCCCTCGACCTCCAGGTCGTAGACGTCGGCCTCGATCCGCGACGGAGCGAAGAACCCCCGGAATTTCGGCGTGTCCGGCCACTTCATGGTCTCCGGAGGCGGCTGCGTGCCGACGGGCTGCTGCCCGGGCGTCCCGCTCGGCTGCGTCGTCGCAGTGGCCATGGCTCTCTCTCCTATGGCAAGCTTGGATCAAGCGAAGAATGTGATCGATGCCCGTCGGCGGCAGCGCTCTACTGCGGGTGCGGGCCTCGTGGAACCGAGCTGATCAGCTCGTCTCGGTCATGATGCTCCCGGCGCATCCTCGACGTCCAACACTGAAACATGCATGAAATGATCGGAGTCTTCGATGGATCTGCGGCAGATGGAGTACGCGGTGGCCATCGCGGACGAGCTCAACTTCACCCGGGCCGCGGCGCGCTGTCGCATCGGGCAGTCCGGGCTCAGCCACCAGATCACCCAGCTGGAACGCGAGGTCGGCGCCCGACTGTTCGAACGGACGAGCCGCAATGTCCGGCTGACCCAGGCCGGTCAGACCTTCGTCTCCTGCGCGCGGCGGGTGCTCAAGACCGTGCAGGAGATGCACGCCGAGATCGCCTCGCTCGACGGCCCGGTGCGAGGGCGGCTACGCATCGGCTCGGTGACGCTCACGGCGGGGAACATCGACCAGCTCGGCCTGCTCAGGGAGTACCAGGAGGCTTACCCCGCGGTCGAGGTCACCCTGTCCGACGCCGACGGCGTGGAGGCCGCCGCACAGCTCCTCACCGGCGAACTCGAGGTCGCCGTCATCGCCCTGCACGAGCACCAACTGCCCCCGGGCATCGCCTACCACCTGCTCCGTCTGGTGCCGCTCGTGGCCGTCGTGGGCCGCCGGCACCGCCTGCGCGGCACCGGCGTCACGGACCTGGCGAAGCTGGCCGACGAACGCTTCCTCGAATGCAGTCCGGACACCGGACTGCGCGTACAGGTGGACGCCGCGTTCGAGCGCGCGCGAGCCCGCCGCCGAGGTGTCTGCGCGTTGCACAGCGCCGGAGATCTCACCTCGCTGGCGTTCGAAGGCATCGGGGTGACCGTCGTACCCCGGCCGGTGGCCGACGCCGTCGTCCCCACCGACCACGCCGACTGCGTCCTGCGCCTCGACGACCCGCAGGCACTCCAGCCCCTGGCCTTCGCCCACCGCGACCCGGCCCCGACCTCACCCGCGGCCCAGGCGTTCCTGCGCCTCGCACTCGCCCGCCTGCCCGGGGAGGGAACACCTGGGCTGGAGGAAACCGCGGCCACATCCGGCTAGCCGTGCCGGGCGCCGGGCCCCGCCCCGCGACGTCCAAGACGTGAATCCGCATCTTCGATCTCGATCGGACGGGGCCGGGCAGCGCCTCCCCGGTGGCCCGTAGGCGTCTCGCCCCGGCGCCGGAGCCGACTCGCCACCAGCCGCTCGGGCGCGGTCATCGCCTCCCTCCCGCTCAGCGGCCCCAGCCGGCGCTTCCCGTACGAAGCGGACCAGCGATTCGCCACCGACCTCACGGAAGCGGCCGCGCTCATCTCGTCCCAGGGCTTCAGCCATCCACTCGGCTCGGCCCGGGCCGCTGACCCGGTGCCGGCAGGCTCACGCATCGCCTCGTACGCCTCTGCGACTGGGTCGGCGCGCCCGCCCTGTCAGCCTTTGGTGAGACCCGCCTCGTCACACTTGGCGACCCTCTGCCGGTGGCACCGCGCTGAGGCAGAGAAGCACAGCGGTGTTCGGGCGCGGCAGGGAGACGGTGAGCTGTCCGTCGGCGGCGTCCCAGGACGCGGTGGCGTCGGAGGTGGCGGGGTAGAGCAGCCTGGGACGAAGGCGGGCGCCGCGCAGGTGAGAGATCGTGACGGTACAGGAGCTTTCGTCGGCTCCCTGCTGGTCTCTTGAGCGCGGGCCCCCTTCTCGCTCGCCGGCGGCCGCCTCCCGGCGCCATAGTGCGAGCCATGTGTCGGCATGGCCGCGCCAGCCGGAGGCGATCCAGGTGTCCTCCCACGAGGGAAGCCCGAGCGGCCAGAACGGAAGGCTGTCGGGAATCTCCGAGCGGATGGCCTTGTAGACGGAGATGCCCGAGCGGACGAGTTCGAACTGCTCCGGGCTCATGCGGTCGAGGAACCCGGACAGGTGGATACGGCCCGGCAGCGCGCCGGTGAGGGTGAAGGCGATCTCGTCGGGGCTGAAGTGCGGCTGGGGGTAGGCCCACACAGCGGCTTGCTCGGGCGTTACCGCGGTGGCGGCCGCGGCCGCGATGGGCGGATAGCGCAGGGGATCTTGTTGGTCGCTGGTGGACTGCAGCTGGACCACCGCCAGCTGCGCGTAGTCCATGCGCAGCCCGCCCGACGCGCAGTTCTCCAGGACGAGGCCGGGATACCGGTCGAGGAGGCAACCGAGCCAGTCGAGGTGCGCACGGTGGTGCCCGAGGAGGCCGGCGCCCGCGCTTTCGGCGCCGTTCTCGGTACCGGGCCCGATGTTGATGTTGTAGTCGAACTTCAGATAGCCCACCCCCCAGTCGCCCACGAGCCGGTCGACGACCTGGTCGAGGTGGGCGCGGGCGGCGGGGTGCCGCAGGTCCAGGTGATGGCGGCCGTGCTCGGTGACACGGACACCGCCCCGGCGGAAGAACGCCTCGGACGGCAGGGTGCGGGCCAGCGGGCTGCGTACGCCGACCACTTCGGGCTCCAGCCAGAGTCCGGGAGTCATGCCGTGCTCCCTGATGGCGTCCAGGACCTTTTGGATACCGCCCGGAAAGCGACTGCCGGAGGCCTCCCAGGCGCCGACCGCGTCCCACCAGCCCTGGGCGTCGTCGTCGTACCAGCCGGCGTCGATGACGAAGACCTCGGCGCCCGCGGCGCCCGCCGCTTCGATGAGCGGCAGGAGTTTGTCAGTGGTGGGGTCGCCCATCAAGGTGTTCATGTAGTCGTTGTAGATCACCGGGAGTGCCGTGTGGTCCTGGTGACTGCGGCGCATACGGCGGCGGTAGGCGGTGAGTTCACCGAACACCGCGTCCAGGCCGCCGGTCTCGGCCCCGACGAGGACGGCCGGGACGGTGGTGAACTCCTGGCCGGGCGCCACTGTCTCGCGCCACTGGTGATGGGCGTCGTCGGGTCCGAACAGAGCGAGGTAGACGGCGCCTTCCCGTTCGCCGGTCTCGTAGCGCCAGCCCGCGCTGGACTCGATCTGCCAGAGCCAGGCGCGACCCGTCCGATCCGTAAGGGCGGCGATCGGCAGGTGCCGTCCCGTGGACCAGCTGCCCTGCGAACACCGCTCGAAGCAGCCGCGCCCTTCGTGGCCATGGGCGGACCGGTTCA
The DNA here is from genome assembly GCF_036322545.1 of Streptomyces sp. SP18BB07. Lineage (NCBI taxonomy): Bacteria > Bacillati > Actinomycetota > Actinomycetes > Kitasatosporales > Streptomycetaceae > Streptomyces > Streptomyces sp. SP18BB07. The sequence goes on along the minus strand of NZ_JAQYWT010000362.1, from coordinate 17,706 downwards.
GGGGAACGACGTGGTCACGGAACACTGCGTGCCGCCAACGACACTCGGCCAGCCAGTCGTTGTCCGCCCAGTGGAGGGTCAGGCCGTCCAGAGCGCCCATGGCGTCCACGATGCCGCCGAGGGCCAGGCTCGACACGCTCTCCAACCGAAGCGGGGTGCTCCCCTCATTGACCAGGCGCACCTGCGAGCGGAGGAAGCCGGCGCCGGGGCATGTCCGCAGGGTGATGTCGGCGGCAAGGCCGGTCGCCGGATCCGCCAGCCGGATCGTCGTGCACTGCCAGTCCCCGTCCTGAAGCGTCTCGTGGCCACGGTAGGTCAGGCGGTCGCCGATCGCGGTGTCGATGAAACGCTCCCCCGACCAGATACGGCCGTGACCGGTGGCGGTGACTTCGACGAGGGGAAGCAAGGAGGTCCAGTCCTGGCCGGGCGCTCCCAGCCTGACCGACCCGGCGGAATCCGCGAGGGCGTGCAGTCCGAGGGCCTCATGGGACCAGAGAAGAGACCTCTCGGTTGCTTCGACAGCAGTAGTCAACGCGGTTCCCTTTCTGTGGTGTACGAGCCTTCCGTAGGCCCTCCGCCGTCCGTCGGCCGGTGTGCGGCACTCGACGGCCCGTGACGCGCCCCCGGTGTGATCGCCGCGTAAATCTCCGGTTTCCATCTCTTGACGGCACTGTTGTGACCGGTCACAATCCTGGCATGGATGTGACCGGTCACACAAGCTTCGGCAACCACCGGGGCCCCGGCCAGGAACCCCGGAAAGCCGCCAGTATTCGCGACGTCGCTCAGGCGGCGGGCGTCTCCTACCAGACCGTTTCGAGGGTCCTCAACGACCACCCGAACGTCCGCGAGGAGACGCGCAACCGGGTCGAAGCGGCCATCGAAACACTGGGATTCCGGCGCAACGCCACCGCGTTCGCACTGGCCAGCGGCGTGACCCGGTCCGTCACCGTGTTGACGTCGAACACCACCCTCTACGGCTATGCGGCCACCCTGCAGGGCCTGGAGGAGGCGGCCTCCGCCGCCGGCTACTCACTCGGCGTGAAGGTGCTGACGCCCGGGGACGACCTGGACCGCACGATCTCCTCGGCCGCAGCCGGCGGTGGAGGGCTGATGGTCATCGGCTTCGACCGGCTCAGCGCGTCGGCGCTGCGCCGGGTCCCGGCGGACGTGGCGTGCGCCGCGGTCGTCGAAGCGCCCCCACACGGCCGGACACCTCCCCGCCCGGCCGTGTGGGCCGATGACCGTGAGGCGGCCCGCGCCGCCACCGCGTACCTGCTTCAGCTCGGACACCGGACCGTTCACTACGTCGCGATCCCGACGTCAGTGGGCACCCGGCGCTCCGAAGGGCCGCGTGCCCAGGGCTGGCGCAAGGCTCTGGAGGAGGCCGGCATCACCCCACCCGAACCACACGGCGGCAAAGGCTGGGACGCTCAGGCCGGCTACGACGAGGGAGAGCAACTCGCCCGTGACCCGGGCGTCACGGCAATCCTGTGCGGCAACGACGACCTGGCGCTGGGCGTGCTGCGCGCCCTGCATCACGCCGGACGGTCCGTACCCGGAGACGTCAGCGTCGTCGGTTTCGACGACGCCCCGCACGCGGGGTTCGTCACACCGGCCCTGAGCACGGTCCGCATGGACTTCCAGGGGCTGGGCCGCGACGCCTTCGCGCTCCTGCGCGGGCAGTTGGAGAGCGACTACCAGCTTCCCGCACAGACCCTCGCGGGTACTGACCTCGTCATCCGCGAGAGCTCGGGGAGCACGGGCGCATGACACCGACGGCACGATCGGCCCCCGGTCCCCCAGGCGATCCCAGCCCCCAAGACGATCACCCGCCTTCACCACATGGCACCGGCAACCGCCGCGCCCACCCGACCGATTCCAGAGAAGTGTCACGTGAGCTCTTGCTCACTCAGTTGCCCGTGTCTACGCTCGCGAAACTCAATCGATACGCATCGACGATGACGAGAGGAGATGCCAACTCATGTTCACCAGCAAGGATGTCGCCCGCCTCGCCGGCGTTTCGCAGAGCACCGTCTCCTACGTCATGACGGGCAAGCGCCCGATCTCGGAGGAGACCCGCAAGCGGGTCCAGGCCGCGATCGACCTGCTGTCCTACCAGCCGAACGCGGGGGCACAGGCGCTGGCCAGCAGCCGTACGCGGGTCATCGGACTGGTGGTCCCGGTCGGCGGGGACCTGGGCAACACAGGTGTCGTGCCGTTCCTGGAGACGATCACCCAGTGCGCCCGTGAAGCCGACCACGACGTGCTCCTGGTGACCGCGGACGAGGGCGCCTCGGGGCTGACCCGGCTGGACGGCCGGTCGCTGTGCGACGCGATAGTGATGATGGTCATCGCGGCCCGCGACGAGCGCATCCCGGTGATCCCCTCACTGCGGGTGCCGGTGGTCCTGATCGGCATCCCCGACGACCCCTCCGGCCTGCACTGCGTGGACATCGACTTCACGCAGGCCGGCCGGCTCGCGGTGCAGGAGTTGGCCGGCACGGGCCACCAGCGCATCGTGGTGATCGGGCACCCGCCGCACACGATCGCCCGTGGCAACAGCTTCGTGGGCCAGTTCCAGCGCGGTGTCAACGAGGCGGCAGCCGCCGCCGGCATCCGCACGGGACTCGTCCAGCTGCCGGAATCCACGCCGTCGGGCGCCCGCGTCGTGGTGGACGAGGCACTCAGCGGCGCCGAGCCGGCTGACGGGCTGATCGTGCCGCACACCTCGGCCATCCCACATGTGCTGGGAGCCCTGCTCCAGCGCGGGATGGTGCCCGGTCGCGACATCTCGGTCGTCGGGCACTGCACCGACTCGGCGGCCGAGGAGATGGACCCTGCGGTCACCAATGTCTCCCACGCTCCCCGCGAGATCTCCCGTCGCGCGATGCGCACCCTGTTCGCCTTACTGGACGACGAGGGCGGGAACCCCCCGCCCCACGGAGTCGAACTGGTCCCGTCCCGGCTGACCCGCCGCAAGACGACCGTCACCACTCTCCGCCCCTGATCTTCGGGCCAACCACTCCCGCAGAGAAACCCACCGACGCCGAACGCGTACGACATGACACCGGTCGTCGATACGTATCGACGAGCCGTCGACCCCACGCTCACCAGGCATCGCGGCCTGCGCCTGCGCGCATCCGGACCAGCCAGAACATCCAAGTCGCACTGAAGGTAAAGGAGCCACCAGTGTCCAACCACGACAGCGAAACCTCATCACGGCCCGCCAGACAGCCGTTCGCACCCCCCGCCCGCGGAGGGCGGCCCGCGACGAAGCGGCGGTACCTGGCCGCGATCGCCCTCACGATGGCCACCGCGCTCACCGGGGCCGCCTGCTCCTCGGGAGGGTCGGCCGACACCGCGGACGGGCCGGTCACGCTGACCTTCTGGGTGAAGACACCGTTCCCCGACAGCAAGGTCCTGCTCGACCTGTGGAAGAAGCAGCACCCCGACATCAACATCAAGATGGAGATCGTGTCGGCCAGCGGGAACACCATCCCGCAGGCCAAGCTGCTGCTCGATGTCAAGGCGGACAAGGCACCCGACATCGCGGCCTTCGACACCCAGTACCTGCCGCAGTTCGTCACCACCGGGTCCGTGCTCGACCTGAAGACCGTCAGCGGCGGCAACGCTTCCGCGCTCGCCTCCAACTACGAGGCGTGGGCGTGGAGCACGGTCCAGGTCGGTGACGGTCTGTACGGGCTGCCGATCGACTCGGGCCCGCTGTCCCTGTACTACCGCAAGGACCTGTTCGAGAAGTACAAGCTGCCGGTGCCGACCACGATGGACGAGTACGTCCAGTCCTCGATCGCCCTGCACAAGAAGGACCCCAGTGTGTACATGGGGAACCTGCCCACCAACGACGCCTCCCCGTTCAACGCGCTGACCTGGGCCGCCGGAGCCAGGCCGTTCAAGGTGAAGGGCAACAGCTGGGTGGTTGACATCGCCAACCCAGAAGCGCTGAAGGTCGCGAACACCATGCAGAAGCTCCTCGACGAGAAGGCCGTCCTGACGCTGCCGCAGTTCTCCAGCCAGTGGGGGCAGGACCTCAACACGGGCAAGGTCGCTTCCTGGATCAGCGCCGCCTGGGCACCGGGCCCGCTGGAGTCGGTCGCGCCGAAGACCAAGGGCAAGTGGGCCGTCGCCCCCCTGCCGCAGTGGACGCCGGGCCAGGCGTCCAGCGGTAGCTGGGGAGGATCCTCCGCAGTCGTCTTCAAGTCGACCAAGCACCCCAAGGAAGCCCTGGAGTTCGCCAAGTTCATCACCACGAACCAGAAGGTGTGGTCGGACTACTGGATCCCCAAGATCACCATCTACCCGACGAACCTGAAGGCTCAGAAGAGCGCGGCGCTCAGTAAGCCGTCCAGCTTCTTCGGGGGACAGAAGATCTACGACACGATCGCCGCCTCGAACCACAGCGTCGCGCGCGACTTCAACTACGGGCCGGTGGCCAACGAATGGTTCACCACCGAGCAGAACTACCTCAGCCAAGCGGTGAACGGGAAGATGACGCTGGCCGAGGCGCTCCAGCAGACGCAGAAGTCGGTCGTGGCCTACATGCGCAAGCAGGGCCTGAACGTCCAGGAGCCCTGATGACGACGACCCTCGACAGTGCTCCTCGCGCCCGCGGGCGCGAGGAGCCGATGCGGAGCCGCCTGCCGCGGCTCCGCCAGGACCGCAGGCGCCGCGTGGCCGCCTACGGTTTCCTGGCACCGTTCATGCTGCTCTTCGCCGGCCTGTTCTTCTTCCCGATCGGCTACGCCCTCTACACGAGTCTGTACCGGCAGACCTTCGACGGCCTCGGCTTCGGCGGCTCCGAGCTCAAGTTCGTGGGGCTGAGCAGCTACGTCACCGTCTTCACCACCCCGGACTTCTACAACGGCGTCTTCCGGCTTCTCCAGTTCGGCGTCATCGTGGTCCCCCTCATCCTCGGCGTGGCGATTCTGCTGGCACTGATACTCGACTCCCGACTGGCGTTCATGAAGCGGCTGTTCCGGGCCGCCTTCGTCCTTCCGTACACCGTGCCGGGCGTGATCGCGGCCCTGTTGTGGGGCTTTCTCTACCAGCCGGGGCTGAGCCCGATCACCTCGGCCACCCAGAGCATGGGGCTCGGCTCGGTGGACCTCGTGGGCTCCGACCTGGTCCTCGGCTCGATCGGCAACATCATGGTCTGGGCCGGGGTCGGCTTCAACATGCTGATCATCTACGCGGCCCTGCAGTCGATCCCCTCCAGCATCGTCGAGGCGGCGCGGGTCGACGGGGCCGGCGAGATCAGGATCGCGCTGCGGATCAAGCTGCCGATCGTCATGCCGGCTGTCGTGATGACGGGCCTGTTCACCATCATCGGCACGCTGCAGCTCTTCAACGAGCCGGTCATCCTGTCGAAGATCTCGAACGCCATCAGCAGCAACTACACCCCGAACATGATGGCCTACAACGCCGCCTACGGGAACAACGACGAACCGTTGTCGGCCGCGATCTCGGTGTCCCTGGCGTTGATCGCCTTCGTGATGTCGTTCGGGTTCCTACGTTTGACGGCCCGCGCGTCCGGTCTGTCCGCTCCCAAGGAGACGTCATGAGCGTCGTCAGCCGGGCCGCACCCCCGGCCCGCTCGAAGTGGATGCTCGGGCGCATCCCTCTCGGTCTGGTGATGGTGCTCTTCGCCCTGTACTTCTTCATCCCGGTCTGGTGGCTGCTCGTGGCCGCCAGCAAGGACGCGGGCACCCTGTACTCCAGCTTCAGCCTCTGGTTCGCCGCACCCGGCCAAGTCGTGGACAACCTGCGGCTGACGTTCGGCTACGAGAACGGCATCTACCTGCGGTGGCTCGCCAACAGCGTCGGCTACTCGGTGATCGGCGGGGCCGTCTCCACGATCCTGGCCGCCGCCGCGGGCTACGCGTTCGCCAAGTTCGAGTTCCGCGGCCGCGGTTTCCTCTTCACCCTGGTCCTGGGCGGGGTCCTGGTCCCCCAGGCGGCCCTGGTCATGCCCCTGTTCCTGATGATGAGCGCGGCCCATCTGACGGACACCTACTGGGCCGTACTGCTGCCCTCGTTCGTCAACCCGTTCGGGGTGTACCTGGCCCGCATCTATGTACAGTCCATGGTCCCTGACGACCTGCTCAACGCGGCGAGGATGGACGGGGCCAGCGAGTTCAGGACCTTCCGATCGATGGTCCTGCCCACCCTCGCACCAGGTCTGGTGACCATTTTCTTCTTCCAGGCGGTCGCCATCTGGAACAACTTCTTCCTCTCCCTGGTCATGCTCAAGAGCAGCTCGCTGTACCCCGTGACGCTGGGACTGGACATCCTCAACGGGGAGATCCGCACCGTGGGCGCCTCCCCGGACCTGATCAGCATCGTCATGATGGGCTCGCTCCTCTCCATCCTGCCGCTCGCGGCCGGCTTCTTCGCCCTGCAGAAGTACTGGCGCCCCACCCTCGTCGGCACGGGGTTCAACGGATGACCGGGCCGGATGCACCTGACGAAGGAGCACACGTGACACGGCGGTTCGAGTTCGGCGGCGGCCGGGTCGTACTCGGCACGGACGCTTCACCCGTGTCCTTCCAGCACACCTCGGACCCGGACCGGCTCTACCTGCTCGACGAGGTGACGGACACCTGGCACGGGCCGGACCACTCCTGGGGCACGGGCTTCGCGATCACCTCGCGCGGCTCCGGCCGCTGGCAGACGCCGCGGGAGATCGAATGGCGGGCCGACGGCGCGACCGCGCGGCACCGGCCGGTGTCCGGGCTGGAGTTGGAGGTCCAGCGCCAGGTCGCCGGGGATCGCTACACCGAGACCTACACCTGGACGAACACTGGCGACGAGCCGCTCCAGATCACCGGGCTCGGTGTGAACGTACCCGTCAGGGACGTGTACGACGGCGCGGCGGGCGCGCTCGCGCGGAGCTGTCACGCGCATGTGTTCACCGGCGGGGCGTGGTCGTGGGTGCTGGCCGAGCCGATGGCCGGTACTCCCCCACTGCTCGGCGCGATTGTCCGCACGGGCGCGTTGTGGGCGTACTCGGTCGAGTCCCGCAACTCCGTCACCTGGTCCGACATCCGCGGCCACCTCGTCGTCCACCCCACCGACCACGCACGCAGTCCCGAGGCGTTCGGCGGCCAGCCCGTCCTGGACCTCGCCCCCGGGGAGGAGTACGTCCTCGCCTGGGAACTCGGCTGGTACGGCGACCGGGAGGCGTTCCTCGCCGCCACCGACGCACCCGCCGAACTACCGTCCCTGACCGCACCAGTGGGTACGGCCCTCGAAATGCGGCTCGCCGAGGGCACGGTGCTCGCTTCCGGGCCGGGCGACGCCCTCACGTCGTCCCGCCACGGCGTTCAGCACATCGACGTCGAGCGCGACGGCCGCCGGAGCCGGACGGCCGTCGCCTTCCTCGCCCCGGTGCGGGAGCTGGTCGAGGCGAGAGTGGCCCGCATCCTCCGCGAGCACCGCCCGCACGAGCGGCCCGAGCCGGAGCGGTACGCGTTCGTGCCGGTGGACACGCGCACCGGCCTGGCCCAGACCGAGAACGGATGGCAGGACTGGACCGACGGAGCGGAGCGCATAGGCATGGCCGTGCTGCTGCAGCAGGCCCGGCTGCGCGGTTGGGGCGGTTCGGACGGGGTCGACGCGATCGACGCGATCGACGCGGCGCTGCAAGGGTTCGCCCGCTTCGCACGTGAGCGCCTGGTCGATCCCGACGGCGCGGTCCGCCGCGGCAGCCGCCCGTCCCCCGAGACGCTGCGCCTCTACAACACCCCGTGGCTGGCGCACTTCTTCCACGACCAGTTCGCCCTGTACGACGACCCGGCCGACCTCGATCTCGCGGCCCGGCTCCTTGAGGCGTCGTACTCCCTCGGCGTCCGCGACCACCTGCTCATCGGGCAGCCCGAGGCGATGGCCGCGGTGACCGCCACGCTCGACGAGCAGGGCCACACGGCGCGGGCGAAGCGCCTGCGGGAGGCTCTGGTCGACCACGCGCACGGGTTCGCCGACCGGGGCACCGCGCTGCCGCGGCACGAGGTGAGCTACGAACAGTCGATGGTCGCACCGCTGGTCACCCTGCTTGCGACGGCGTACGACACCGCGCCCGACGACCGGCTGCTGACGGCGCTGGGGACGGCGGTCCGGTGGCTGCACGTCTTCGGCGGGCCACAGCCGCACGTCCGACTCCGTGACATAGCCATCCGGCACTGGGACGGGTACTGGTTCGGGATCGAACGTCTGTGGGGCGACACCTTCCCGCACTACTGGAGCGTGCTCACGGCGATCGCCCTTCGGCAGCTGCCCGAGTCCCTGCGGGACGAGGACACCGAGCGGGTCGCCGACGCGATCTTCGCGGCCAACCTTGTCGACTTCGACCCCGACGGCCTGGCGACCTGCGCCTTCGTGATGCCCAGCTGCGTGGACGGGCGTCCCGCGCACCGACCGGACCCGCTGATGAACGACCAGGACTGGGCCCTCGCCCTGCTGCTGCGATCCGCCGAGAGGCGCTGAAGCGCAACCCCCGGCGGCAGCCGTGAGCCCGCCCGCTCCCGCCCCGCTCCGCCCGAGCCGTCCCGTGCTCGAACCACCCCGATCGCCCGCCCTCATGCGGGCCCGCATGCCCCAGGACTGCGGTCCGACAACCCGAAGGAGCCCCCGTGTCCCGTCCCGACCCCGCCGACGAACGTCTGGCCGGCCTGCGGCAACGGCTGCAGGGCCTGGCCTACGGCGGCGACTACAACCCCGAGCAGTGGCCGGCCGCCACCTGGCGGGAGGACGTCCGCCTGATGCGCGAGGCCGGGGTCAACCTGGTCACCGTCGGCGTGTGGTCCTGGGGCCTGCTCGAACCACGGCCCGGTGTCTTCGAGTTCGGCTGGCTGGACGAGGTGATGGGCCTGCTGGGCGAGGCGGGCGTGGGCGTCGACCTGGCCACCCCCAACGCCGCCCCGCCCTCCTGGCTCGCCCACGAGCATCCCGAGACCCTGCCCGTGGACGGCGAGGGCCGCCGGATCGCCTTCGGCTCCCGCGTCCACTACTGCCAGTCCTCCCCGGTCTACCGGCACTATGCGGCCAGGATCGCCGAACGGCTGGCCGAGCGCTACGCGGACCATCCCGCCCTGGCCATGTGGCACATCGGCAACGAGTACGGCGGCTTCGGCTGCCACTGCCCCGCCTCCCTCGCGCACTTCCGCCGCTGGCTGGCCGACCGCTACGGCACCGTCGACGCGCTCAACGACGCCTGGGGCACGGCCTTCTGGGGCCAGCACTACGAGTCCTTCGAGCACGTCGGCACCCCCGCCGCCCGCTCCCGGTTGTTCTCCGGTCCCAATCCCGGTCAGCTGCTGGACTTCGCCCGCTTCTCCGACGCCGCCGCGCTGGAGTGCTACACCGCCGAACGCGACATCGTGCGCCGGTACTCCCCCGACGTGGCGGTCACCACCAACTTCATGGGCTCGTACAAGAACCTGGACTACTGGCGGTGGGCGGCCGAGGAGGACGTCGTCTCCCTCGACATGTACGCGGGGCCCCGGGATCCGGACGGCCCGGCGCTGGCCGCCTACAACTTCGACCTCATGCGCTCGCTGCGCGGCGGCCGGCCCTGGCTGCTGCTGGAGTCCGCCACCGGCCGCAACCTCACCGACGGCCGCAACTACGCCCGTCCGGCAGGGCAGTTGCAGTCCCGTTCCCTGCAGGCGGTGGCCCGCGGCGCGGACTCGGTGATGTTCTTCCAGTGGCGGGCCTCCCGGGCCGGCGCCGAGCGCTACCACTCGGCGATGGTCCCGCACGGCGGCACCGCCACCCGGACCTGGCGCGAGGTGACGTCCCTGGGCCGGGACATGGCGCGGCTGGCCGATCTGTCCGGGGGTGTCTGCGACCGCGCCGAGGTGGCCGTGGTCTGGGACTGGGAGAGCTGGTGGGCCCTGGAGAGCCCCGACCACCCCTCCAACGACCTGTGTTTCCCCGACCGACTGCTCGACCACTACCGACCGCTGTGGGAAGCCAACGTCGCGATCGACTTCGTCCGCCCGGACGGCGACCTGAGCGCCTACCGCCTGGTGGTCGTGCCCAACCTGTACCTGGTCGACGACACCGGCGCCGGCAACATCACCGCGTACGTGCGCGGCGGCGGTCACCTGGTGATGTCGTACTTCTCGGGCATCGTCGACGAGTACGACCGGGTACAGCCGGGGGGCCACCCAGGCCCCTTCCGTGACCTGCTCGGCATCGACATCGACGAGTTCGCGCCCCTGGAGCCCGGCGAGACGTGCGGAATGCAGCACGCCGGTCACGCCGGGACGGCGACCGAATGGCAGGACGTCATCGACCTGGCCGGCGCCGAGACGATCGCCGCCTACGCCGACGGGGAGTTCAAGGGCCGGCCAGCCGCCACCCGGCACCACTTCGGCACCGGCACCGCCACGTACCTCGGCACCTCTCCCGACCGCGAGACCCTGCGCCGTCTCCTTCTGGACTGCGTCACCGGCGCCGGAGTCACCCCCGTACTCGACACTCCCGCGGGTGTCGAAGCCGTCCGGCGCCGCGCCGCCGACGGCACCGAGCACCTCTTCGTGCTCAACCACACCTCCGACGAGGTGACCGTCGGCCTCGGCAGCGGTTCCACCGTGGATCTGCTCGCCGATGGTGCCCCGGCACCCGTCGGAGGCCGCCTGCGCCTGCCCCCGTTCGGCGCGGCGGTCCTGCGCGACGCCCCCTGAGCCGCCCGTGAAACCCGATGAGAGAGGACGAAGCACCACCATGAGGAGATCATCCGCCGCCGAAAGGCGGCACACATCCGCACGTCCGATACGCCGCGTCAAGCTCGGACTACTTGCTGGCATGCTCATGCTCAGTGGGCTGCTGTTCCCCGGGACCAGCTACGCGGCCAATGCCCAGCTGGGGGTCGACCTCTCGTCGACCACCGGAGACATCGCGCACGGCGCGTCCGGGTTCCTCTACGGCATGGGCAACGCCGGCGTCACGACCGACAACGTGCTCCAGCCGCTGCACCCTCAGCAGGCCGCGCAGAAGCCGCAAGGGGGTCTGCAGCACCCCAGCGGCGATGTATTCGATGTGGCTCCTCAGTACCTGAAGGCGGGTACCAAGGAAATCCAGATCTACATGCAGGACATCTACCGGTACTGGCCCTATGAGGAAGCCGGTCTGACCGACTATCTCGGCAAGGTCGACGACATGGTCGCCGCGGTGAAGGCCGACCCCAACTACGGCAAGTACGTCTACGTCCCGTTCAACGAGCCGGACTGGATCTGGTACGGCGGGATGTTCACCAACGCCACCGTGAAGGCCCAGTTCTTCGACGACTGGAAGACGGTCTACAACCGCATCCGCTCGCTGGACCCGTCGGCCAAGATCGCCGGACCGGGCTTCAGCGTCTACAACAACCAGACGATGGCCGACTTCCTGGCGTACGCCAAGGCGAACAACGTCGTCCCGGACGTCATCACCTGGCACGAGCTCCAGAACAACTTCTTCACCGACTACTACAACCACTACGACCACTGGCGTGGTGTGGAGTCGAGCCTCAGCACCCCCAAGATCCCCATCGTCATCAACGAGTACACCCGCGCCACGGGCGACCTCGGCATCCCCGGCCAGCTCATCCAGTGGATGACCCGGCTGGAGAACACCAAGGTGAGCGGTGACCTGGCGTACTGGGTCACCGAGGGCACGCTCAACGGTCTGGCGACCCGGAACAACGAACCGACCGGCGCCTGGTGGCTCTACAACTGGTACGGGGAGATGACGGGCAAGACCGTCACCGTCACCCCGCCGACCCAGAACGGGTCGCTCCAGGGCATCGCGACGCTCGACTCCGCCAAGAAGCAGGCGCGGGTCATCTTCGGCGGCACCTCGGGCGACACGGACGTCGCCGTCCAGGGCTTCGGTTCCACCTCGGGCTTCGGCAGCACCGTGCACGCCATAGTCCAGGCCACGAACAGCACCGGTACCGAGGACGCGGCGGGCCGTCCCGCCGTGGTGCTGGAAGGCGACTTCCCGGTGACCGACGGCAAGATCACCGTCACCGTGCCGGGCATGGCCGCGACGTCCGCGTACCAGATGATCATCACGCCGGGCACGAGCACCTCTTCCGCCGACGTGCCCACCCGGTACCAGGCCGAGTACGCCGACCTCACCGGCAGCGCCAGGGTGACTTACGGCTCCAACACCGGCTACACGGGGACATACTTCGTCGACGGCTACTCCGGTTCCAGCAACGCGAGCACCAACTTCGTCGTATCCGCTCCCAGCAACGGCTACTACGACGTGACGCTCCGCTACGCGGCCGGACCGCACAGCGGCGCCCCCGCCAACAGAAGCACCCGCGTCACGGTGAACGGGACCAAGCTGACCGACCTCGCCCTCACCGGCACGGCGAACTGGAACACCTGGAACACCAAGACGGTCACGATGTACCTCACCCAGGGCATCAACCGGATCGACTACGGCGCCTACACCAGCGACGAGAGCGACAACATCTCCGTCGACTCGATCGACGTGACCACGTCGACGTCGGGCACGACCGCGAGCTACGAGGCCGAGGCCTCCGGCAACACCCTCGGCGGCACCGCGGCCACCACGTCCGACACCGCGGCCTCCGGAGGCCAGTACGTCCACTGGCTCGGCAACGGGGCGGGCAACACCCTGCAGTTCAACGGGATCACGGCCGCGTCCGCGGGCCTGCACCGCCTGGTGGTGACCTACGCCAACGGCGACAACCGGGGTGACGGCGGCAACGACTACAACATCATCAACCGTTACGCCGACATCACCGTGAACGGCGGCACTCCGCAGCGCGTGTACTTCCGCAACACCCGCGGCTGGTCCAACTACTGGACCACGACGGTCAACGTGACGCTGAACGCCGGCACGAACACCATCAAGTTCGGCAACAGCTCCGCGTACGCCCCCAACATCGACAAGGTCCAAGTCGCGTCGGCCATCAGCACCGGGGGCACGTCGTACCTCAAACTGCAGAACCGGGCCACCGGGCTGTACGTCGACGGGGGCGGGCGCACGACCAATGGCTCCGCCGCCGGTCAGTGGGCCGGTGGAACAACCGCCAACCAGGAATGGACGGTCGTCCCCGACGGAAGCTGGATCCGCCTGAAGAACCGGGCCACCGGGCTGTACCTCGACGGCCTCGGAGCGACGGTCACCGGCTCCGCCACCGGCCAGTGGAGCGACCGCGGCGACACTTCGCAGCAGTGGATGGAGGTGACGGCAGGCGCTCACGTGCGGTTCAAGAACCGCGCGACGGAACTGTACGCCGACGGCATGAACCGAACCGCCAACGGATCCGATCTCGGTCAGTGGAGCGACAGCACCAGCGCCAACCAGCAGTTCCGCATCGTCCCGCAGTAGCGGATCACAGCAATCGATCGACCGATTCGGCGCCGGGATCTTCCTTCGGCGCCGAATCGCTGTCGTCGCTTGCCACACCGAACGTGAGGAACCGTCGGCCTGCCGGTCGGACTCCCGCCGCAAGTGTGGGACCTGACCAGCGACCATACTCTGCCCGGAGTGCTGGGATCCTCGCGCCCCGCACCCGGCACGCCACCACCTACTCCGAGCTCATTGGCTCGCGTGCGCCCCGGACACGCCCTACCGCCTCGACTGCGACTGACGCGACCTCTACGCGGCAGCCGTGCTGCGGCGCATGCGTCATGACCAGATGCAATGGGACTCGGCTGGACCAGCCGAGTGCCGAGGTGGTGCTCCTGGTCACTCCTCACGGAGAATCACGTGACCTCCCGCCACGGTCAGCCGAACCAGCGCCTCGGCCGGGGCCTCGACCGGATCGACGCCGAGGGCCGGCTCCTGCTGCCGCGGATCCATTTCCTCTTCGCTGAGAACGGGGCGCTGCTCAGCCCATCGGGGACAGAGACTTCTCGGGGTCGCTCTGCGGTGTCTGTCGGGAGGCGCGCAGGGACGCGATGCCGATAAAGACCATGGAGGAGACACCGGCGAGGGCGAAGGCGGTGAAGCCCCAGTCGCCGTTGTCGGCGGCGAGGAGCTGGCCGCCGAGCCAAGGACCGAAGACGGCGCCGAAGCGGCCCATCCCGGAGGTCCAGCCGACGGCGGTGGCGCGGTTCTCGGGGTGGGAGCGGAGGGAGACCGTCGCGTAGATCATGGTCTGGGCGCTGTTGAGGAAGACGCCCGTGAGGAAGACGACCAAGAAGGTCACGCCCAGCGGCATCCGGACGCTGAGCAGGAAGACTCCGGCGGCGGTCAGCGCGAACCAGATCGCCGAGATGCGCGGGGCGCCGAAGCGGTCGGCGGCGCGGCCCGCGACGAGCATGCCGACGATGCCGCCGAGGTTGAACAGGACGACGAAGGTGAGCGCGGAGCCCAGTTCGTAGCCCTCGGCGCGCATCAGGGTGGGCAGCCAGGTGGCGACGCCGTAGACGAGCAGCAGTCCGCCGAAGGAGGCGACCCAGTACAGGAGGGTCTGGGTCCACTCGCCACTGCGGAAGAGCTTAGCGAGGGCGTTCCAGCGGTCGGTGGGGGCTTTCTTGCCGGGCGCGGCGGGCAGTTCGACGTCGAAGCGGCGGGCCAGCCGCCCGGCCTCGTCGAGACGGCCCTTGGCCACCAGGAAGCTCAGCGACTCGGGCATGAGCTTGGCGAGCACCGGGACGAAGAGCAGCGGGGTCACGCAGATCCAGAAGGCGGCGCGCCAGCCGAAGGGTTCCACGACCCACAGGGCGACGTACGCGGAGAGGATGCCGCCGGCGTGGTGGGCGGTCATCAGCATGCCGATGGTGAGGGCAGCGCGGCCGCGCGGGGCGTAGTCGGAGACCATGCTGATCGCGGTCGGCAGCAGCCCGCCGAGGCCGATGCCGGCGAGGGTGCGGCCGAGGCCGAAGACACCGACGCTGTTCGCCATCGCGCAGAGGCCGGAGGCCAGGGAGAAGAGCGCGACACAGGCGACCATCAGTTTCTGGCGGCCGATACGGTCGGCGACCGTACCGGCGGTGAGGGCGCCGACGAGCATGCCGAAGGTGGCGTAGCTGCCCAGGTCGCCGGCCTGGTCCGGAGTGAGACCGAGGGCCTTCTCCGCCAGCATGTGCGGCAGTACCGAGCCGTAGATGAACATGTCGAGGCCGTCGAAGAGGACGGCCAGCCAGCACAGGCCGATGACCAGCGCGGCCAGCTTGCCGACGCGGGCGGTCGGGGACGGGGAGGAGGACATCTTTGTTTCCCTCTCGGACCAGGAGAACTCGGGTGGGGTGAGCCAGACGCTAGGCAGCTGCACTGTGAGAGTCAACGTTTTTGTCAACAATATCGGCGACAGTTGAGCCTGCCTGGCCGGAGCGGATCCTTCGGCGGAGCCCGTCAGTCGACCGGCGGGGTGCCGTGCGTGTGGAACGACTCGATGGTCTTCAGACCCCACGCCTGCCCCTTGGCGCGTTCCGCCTGGGTCCAGGTGACGAGCGGCCAGTCGGGGGCGAGGACGAGGCGGGTGAGCGGGTTGCACAGCTCGATCCGGTTGCCGCCCGGCTCATAGACGTAGAGGAAGAACGTCTGCTGGATGGCGTGCTTGTGCGGGCCGGTCTCGATGAACACGCCCTGGTCCAGGCAGAGATCGGCGGCCCGCAGGATGTCCTCGCGGGTGTCGGTGGCGAACGCGATGTGGTGCAGCCGACCGCGTGAGCCGGTCCAGTCCTCGGTGTAGACGACGTCGTACGACTTGTTGGTGAAGGTGAGCCACTGGGCGGCGACCTTCCCGGTGTCGAGGACGATCTGCTCGGTGGCGCGGGCGCCGAGCACCTCGCGGGTGAAGGCGGCGTTGGCCTCGACATCGGAGGCGAGGAAGTTGACGTGGTCGAGGCGGCGCACCCCGACGCCGTGCCCGGGTTTGGCCTGGGGCTGGTTCTTCAGGCCGGGCCTGAGGCCGGCCGGCGCCTCGTACCACTCGCTCTCCCAATACAGGGCGACCTCGTGGCCGTCGGGGTCGGTGCTGACGTACAGCGGGCCGATACCCGGTTCGTCCTCGACCCAGCGACCCGTGCGGCCGGTGCTCTCCCACTCCTTGACCCGGCGTCGCAGGGCCTCCTCGCTGGACGTGCGCAGCGCGGTGCGGCGGATGCCGTTGGTGGAGTGGGCGGTGAGGGTGAGGCTGTGGTGTTCGTAGTCGTCCCAGGTCCGCAGGTACACGGAGCCACCGGAGCGGCCGTTCTCGGTCAGGCCCAGGATCTCGGTGAAGAACCAGAGGCTGCGGTCGAGGTCGGGGGTGAGCAGTTCGACATGGCCGAGGTGGGCGATGTCGCCGAGCGGCGGGGTCATCGGTGACTCCTTAGGAACAGGAAGAGGGGTCGGCGGGCCGGGGGAAGACCGTGCCGTCGAAGATCTTGCGGGCGGTGCGGACGACGGCGGTGCGGCTCGCCGAGGGGCTGCCGTCGGGGCCGTACGTCACGCCGGACTCGATGTCGAGGAAGCCGGTGGGGTGCTCGATGCGCAACCGGTCGCCGGTGGGCGGGAGTTGGGCTATGCCCTCGGCCACTCCCCCGGCGACGCGCAGCCCGGCGGCCACGCTCGCGGCACCGAGCACGCCGATGGAGGTGTGGCAGCGCACCGGTATGAAGGTGCGGGTGGCGACCGCGCCGCCGTACCGGGGCGGCGCGAGCAGGCTGAGCTTGGGCACGGTCGTGCGCTCGACGTCGCCGAGGCCCATCAACCGGCCCGCCTCCAGCCGGACTGCACGCAGCCGGTCGGCGAGGGCCCGGTCCGCCTCCAGCGCCTCGGGGGCCTCGTAGCCGGTGACCTCCAGGGCGGCGGCGGGGATCAGGACGGTCGGCATGCCGTTGTCCACGCAACTGACCTCCGTGCCGGCCACGAGGTCACGGGCGTTGCCGGTGGGCAGCAGCGGGCTGCCGCCCTGCGGGAACTCGATCACCACGGGCGCGGCCGTCCCCGGCACCCCGGAGATCTCCGTGTCCCCGGTGACGGCGATCCGGCCGCCGGGGGTGGGGAAGGTGGCGACGGCGAGGTCACCGGTGTTGAGCATGCGGATGCGTACGGAGGTCTCCGGCTCGCCGGCGGTCACCAGTGCGCGTTCGACGGCGAACGGCCCGACTCCGGCGAGCAGGTTGCCGCAGTTCTGACGATCACTCACCTCGGGCTGTTCGACGCCGACTTGGAGGAACAGATAGTCGACGTCGGCTGCCGGGTCGGCCGAGACGGACACCACGGCCACCTTGCTGGTCAGGGGGTGGGCCCCGCCCAGGCCGTCTATCTGGCGCGGGTCGGGGCTGCCCATGACCCGCAGCAGCAGCGCGTCGCGGTCGGCCGGGGCGGCCGGCAGATCCTCGGCGAGGAAGTAGGCGCCCTTGGAGGTGCCGCCGCGCATCAGCGTGCAGCGGATCCCTTCCTGCCACCCGGTCACGGCCGGGCCTCCTCGCCGGCGTACACCCTGTGCGGCCGCACGACTTGGCCGCGCTCGCCGACGTTCGTCCCGTACGGCGTCACGAGCCCGCCTCCTCGCCCGCGTACTCCTCGTAGGACCGGTAGGTCACGCCGAGGCGTACGAGCGTTTCGCGCAACCCGTAGCGGTCCAGGCCGAGTTGGCCGTCGAGGAAGGCGGCGCGGGAGGCGGCCTCCTTCTGTTCGCGGGCGGCGGAGGCCTCGGCCGTGCGCCGGGCCTTCTCGCGGGGGACGACGACCACGCCGTCGTCGTCGGCGAGGATCACGTCGCCGGGGCGG